>NZ_JALT01000027.1:0-3739 GCF_000525585.1 Streptococcus sp. ACS2 | reverse complement strand
TCCAGGATATGAACCACACCTTCCAGATCCAAATGATCCAACGAAACCAGGTCAACCAATCCAACCAGGAACACCTGTAACACCTGACAAGCCAGGGGAAGATACGCCAATCATTTATGTTCCGGTTACTCCTGATAAACCTGTAACTCCTCCAGAACAACCTAAGGTACCAACACCTAAGAAACCAGAGGAGCCAGAACAACCAGTTAAACCAGAACAACCTGTAAGTCCAACTGTTATTGAAGAAGTAACTCCACAAGTTGCTCAACCTCAAGAACAAGCAGTTCTACCAGAGACAGGAACAGAAAGTGGACATATTGCAGAGGTGACAGGTTTGTCAGCCTTGATTACAGGTCTTGGACTAGGTCTTTTGGACCGTCGTCGTAAGAAAGAAGACTAATAACAAAGAGAATCCTTCCCTTCTTCTAAATAGTTAGTTAAAATAAAAAATTAGTCTTCAAAAAAAGAGGTTCTTCCCTATAGGTTGGGGGAGGACCTTTTTTGATCTATTTTTTAAACTAAGTACAAAATTGGAGTCTTGATTTTGTACTTTTATTCTTGATATGTGATTAAAGTAAATGCTTAAAAAGGAAGTTGAAATTAATCAACTTCCTTTAGTTTAGATGTCTTGTGAGAAAATTTTAGTCGATTTTCTTACATTTCTTACAATTGCTTTGCACGTCCATTTTCATCAAAATGATAAGTCACACCATTGATGGTACGTGTTTGGTT
The DNA here is from genome assembly GCF_000525585.1 of Streptococcus sp. ACS2. Lineage (NCBI taxonomy): Bacteria > Bacillati > Bacillota > Bacilli > Lactobacillales > Streptococcaceae > Streptococcus > Streptococcus sp. ACS2. Next base: position 3,007 of record NZ_JALT01000027.1, on the reverse strand, counting down.
GGTGACGAGCTCACCAGAGTTTTCATCGTAGTAACGAGTTCCCTTGTAGTCTGTAACGAAATTACCCTTCACTTGCTTACCTTCATAATCAAAGTAGAGATGTTGACCATTGATGACTTGATCAAAGAGAAGAGCCTTACCATCCTTACCAAAGTAGTACCAGTTTCCCTTCCAATTAACGAATCGATTGGTTACAGCAGCGCCTGTTTCAGCGTCAAAGTAGTAGTAATTGTAGATTTTAGGTTCGATGATAGTACTACTAGATGTCCGAGGATATCTAGTAGACTCTTTTTGCTCAGGACTAAGCACTTTATCTTTTGCGAGATAACCAGTAATTAAGCTTGTAGACTCTGTATTATCGAGATAATAGAGTTTCCCATCGATTTCTTGAAGACCGAGAAGTTTATTACCATTTTCATCAGTATAGTACCAATCGCCACCTACTTGATGGAATCCTTTTTCTCTGACTGCTGCTCCAGTAACCTCATCGTAGAAAGGTCCTGAACCGGAAGGCCCAAAAGTTCCTTGACGGGCTTGTCCATTTTCATAGAACGAATAGATTACACCATTAATGGTATGAGAACCAGAAAGTGGTTTACCATCTTTATCATAATAGAAGAGCCCATTATCAGCACGAACAAATTGGTTCCGTGGGACTTCCTTCTTTTCACCGGTATCCTTATCATAGTAGTGGCCATTTTTAACTTCGTTTTTGAATTGTGTTCCGAGGTGGTCGTCAAAGTAGACAGGGACACCATCAATGGTATGAGCACCTTTTAGAATATTGCCTTGCTTATCTGCATAGAACCACTTACCTCGAGTTGTAAAGTAACGCCCCTTAACAAGTGCACCAGTATCCTTGTCATAATACTTAACTGGGATACCAAAGACAACAAAGCTATCATAGAGAACATTAATACCATCTTTATCTACAAAGCCATCTTTAGCTTGTGTTCCAAATATCCTATCAAAATGTACCTGAACACCATTGATGACGTGGTCACCTTTAAGGATTTTGCCATTTGAACCGACATAATACCACTGGTTATTAATATTATGGAAACGATTCTTTTCAAGTGTGATTCTCGCACCAGAGTCTTTATCATAGTAGTAACCGTCGTCTCCAAAATCACCTTTAACTTGTCGCCCATAATAAGAATCAAAGTAGACAGGAACATTATTTATGGTTTGTGAACCTTTTAATGGTTTGCCCTCAGCATCCACATAGTACCAATATTTATCTAGATTGACATAACGGTTGGTAACAAGTGCACCAGTTGAGGCATCGTAGTATTTACCATTACCTCCGAAGTCACCTTTCACTTGGGCACCTGTCTTTTTATCGAAGTAGTACTCTTTACCATCAATACGAGTAGCACCTTTCACAGGCATACCTTTTGCGCCAATAAAGTAGTTTTTGTCTTTAACTGTTACGAATCGGTTAGTTACTAGCTTACCAGTGTGTTCATCATAATAGCGGTTATCCTTGTCAAAATTCCCTTTTATTTGAACACCATTTTCATCGAAATAGACCTGAGCCCCATTGATGATATGGCTGCCCTTTATAATTTGTCCTCTATCATTGAGATAGTACCATTTTCCTTTGATTTCAACAAAGCGGTTGGTACCTAAATTGACGAAAACACCATCCTGATCGTAAAAGTGCCCATTAGGAGCAAAGCGATCAATGATTTGAGTCCCAAATTTATCGTCAAAGTAGGATGATCGACGATTAATTCGATACTCACCATACACGGGATTCCCTTTATCATCTAGATAATAACGTTCATATTGTTTTGTATCGTTGCTGTAGGCCACGATAAATTGATTTTTGAGAAGAGCACCAGAATCTTTATCATAGAAATTTAGTTTTTTAGCATCATTAGGGTCTTTAGCAAAAACGCCTTTAGCTTGTATGCCATTTTCTTTATCGAAATAGACTTGAACCCCATCGATGGTTTGTGGTCCAGTCAGGTCCTTACCATTGGCATCTCTGTAATGCCATTTGCCGTTTTGGTCGCTGTAATATTGACCGCCTGTAACGTTTAAGTCCTCATTGATAACAGGAGTTGTCGCAGTTGTTTCACTAGTGGTACTGTCTCTTGTTGAAGCTGTGTGTGCTTCAACGTTGGCTGTTTCAGTAGGTGATTGACTTTCATTAGTGCTTGCTGAAGCCCTTTCTCTAGTGTTTTCCGAACTTGCTAACTCTGGAGCAACTGTTGAACTTTCAGCAGAAGCAGTTGCCTCAATTCCCTTCGTTTCAACTAAATCTGCTGTTGTTTCAAGATTGGCAGTAACACTTGCTGTCGTGTCATTCTTGAGTGTTTCACTAGCAGTTACTTCATCCGCAAAAGCAGCTCCGGCAATAAGTGCAAAACTAGCAAGAGCAGATGCACATGAAAATGCAATCAGATACTTTTTAGATGCGTGTTTTTTGGCCTTATCATTTTTTTCCATAATAAATACCCCCTTTTAATTTATATTATAAGACAATAAGAAAGCCTTTTCAAGATTAAAATGAAAAGGCTTTCTTATGATGTGAAAAGGAGTAGACAAAAAAGAAAAGTATGCTTTTCTTTGAATATTAAGTGAGATGTTGCCAGTTCTTACTAAATCCAAGATTCATAAAAAACAAAAAATCCAGGACCTGAGTCCTGAATTTAGGAGATTATGAAAAAGAAAAGTTTTAGGATGGTTATAGTATATAAAGCAAAGCCTAAAGTTTTCTTAAAGTAGACAAAAATTATTTTCGTGGATTTTAAAAAGGAAGTTAAAATTAATCAACTTCCTTTAGTATAGATATCTGTGAGAAAAACTTAGTCTATTTCCTAAATTCTTTACAATTGCTTCGCACGTCCATTTTCATCAAAGTGATAAGTCACACCATTGATGGTACGAGTTTGGTTGGTGACGAGCTCACCAGAGTTTTCATCGTAATAACGAGTCCCCTTATAGTCTGTAACGAAATTGCCTTTAATTTGCTTACCTTGATAATCAAAGTAGAGGT
>NZ_JALT01000026.1:0-140174 GCF_000525585.1 Streptococcus sp. ACS2 | reverse complement strand
TTATGGGACTTTTTGTTTACACTCAAAAAGCTCCATAATCTCTACAGTGGTTTTACCCACTACAGAAATTATAGAGCCCATAAAATTGGAAAGGTTTTTTAGTATTGTAAACATTACTTGTTTTCTTTATCCAGTTTCGAGAGGAGCTGATAAAGCGTAATAAAGAAGAAAAGATTGAGTGAAATGAGAAGGCCTGATGCCCATGGCAAATCGCTTTCTAAATTTCGAAGAGGTGAATTCCAAGCAAAGTGTGCAGCAAAAGCACCGCAAGCATAAAGTATACCAATAAGACTGTATTTAGAATTAATGAGTTTTTGACGTGAACGCCATATAAGGACTAGCCCCATAGCGAGGAAGGATGTGTAAAGCCAGTGAGACGATACGGCACCAATAGTTCGACCAAGAATACCTGAAATTGTATAAGAAAAACCATCAGGCAAATCTGAAAGAATATAGGAGAAGTCTTCACTAATCTGGAAGCCAAGACCTGCCGTAATAGCAACAAGCAAGATCCCCTTGTAACTTTTCGTTGGTACCATATAGATAGCAAAGAGAAAAGCTGCTAGTTTTAGGGGTTCTTCAACTAGAGGAGCCATAAGGGCATCCTCAAAGCGGTAGAAGAAACTCTTTGAAGAAAGATGAGCAGTTACCCAATCGTGAGAAAAGGTATTGGCATAACCAGCTATCCATCCTGTTATAAAGAGTCCACCAATTAGAGCAAATATGAGAACAAGTGGTTTCACCTGCCATCTCTTGCCTAAGTACTGAATCAGAAATATTCCTGGTACGATATAACATAAGGCAATCAGTGTTGATAGTCCAATAATACCGTATGCCGAACCAGACAAAGCGCCTGAAGTGTATGATTGCGTATCATAAGTCAGGCCTATGGCTGAAAGCAATAAAAAAAGATATAGGATTAATTTTCGAAACATGTATAACCTACTTTCCAAATGATATTTCCAGTATATCAAATAATTCTTTCTCGCCGAAATATTTCAATTTTTTTATTTATGGACTTGCAAAATAAATGAAATGTGATATACTTAACCAGTAAACTATTAACTGGTTAAGTATTTTGAAAGGAATAACATGAAAAAGAAACGCATTTTTGGCCTAGCAGGATTAGCAACAGTTGTTTTGGCTGCTGGTGCAGGCATTTATTATACGACTAGTCACCACGGTTCAAAAGGAAATGGTGACTTGAAGGTTGTGACCAGCTTTTACCCTGTTTATGAATTTACCAAGCAGGTTGTTGGAGATGAGGGAGAGGTTTCTTATCTTATTCCCGCTGGTAGTGAAGCCCACGATTTCCAACCATCTACTAAGAATGTCGCTGACATTGAAAAAGCAGACACTTTTGTCTACCTAAATGAAAATATGGAAACCTGGGTTCCAAAAGTTGAAAAGTCTATCAACACAAAAAATACAAAAGTCATTAAGGCAAGTCAAGGCATGGTTCTTTTACCTGGAACAGAGGAAGAAGATCATGATCACGGTGGAGAAGAACATCACCACGAATATGATCCTCATGTTTGGCTCTCACCTAAACGTTCTCAAAAATTAGTTGAAACTATTAGGGACGGTTTGATTGCTCAACATCCAGATAAAAAAGCAGTCTTTACAACCAATGCCGAGAAATACCTTAAGAAATTAAAGACTTTGGATAAGGAGTATACTGAAGCCTTTAGTCAAGCAAAACAGAAAAGTTTTGTTACTCAGCACTCAGCTTTTGCCTACCTTGCCTTAGATTACGGTTTGACACAGGTACCAATTTCAGGTGTTTCAGCTGAGTCCGACCCTTCTGCAAAACGTATCGCTAGCCTTTCTAAGTATGTCAAAGAATATGATATTAACTATATCTATTTTGAGGAAAATGCTTCAAGTAGTGTTGCTAAAACCTTAGCTAACGAAGTAGGAGTTAAGACAGCAGTTTTAAATCCAATTGAATCACTAACTAAGGAACAGTTGAAAAAAGGTGAAGACTATGTCAGTGTTATGACTGAGAACCTAAAAAATCTTCGTTTAACAACGGACGTTGAAGGTAAAGCTATCCAACCTGAAACGGGAAGTGATGACAAGAAAACGGTTCAAAATGGTTACTTCGATGACAAAGATGTTAAAGATAGAGAACTTTCGGATTGGTCTGGTGAGTGGCAATCGGTCTATCCTTATCTTCAAGATGGTACTTTAGATCAAGTATTTGAATACAAATCTCTTTTGAATAAGGATAAAACAGCACAAGAGTATAAAGAATACTACACTAAGGGCTATCAAACAGATGTTTCTAAAATTGCTATTGACGGTAAAAAGATGACCATGACTTTCACAAAGAATGATGGAAGTAGTGTGACACACACTTATCGTTATGATGGGTATAAGATTTTGACCTATGCTTCTGGTAAAAAAGGTGTCCGTTATCTCTTCACAGCAACTGATAGTCAAGCAGCAGATAACCCTTACCAGTATGTCCAATTTTCAGATCATCAAATAGATCCAACAACTTCAGCACATTTCCATATTTTCTTTGGAAATAGTAGCCAAGATGAGATTCTAAAAGAAATGGATAATTGGCCAACTTACTATCCTGGAAAACTTAGTGGCTTTGAAATTGCACAAGAAATGGTTAGCCATTAATACTAGAAATGCACTCATTCGTGAGTGTTTTTCTTTTTTTAAAAAATCTTTCATTTCTTAAATTCTTAGAAAATTGCTAGTGTCATTAGTTTTAAACAAAAATTTAAAGCATCGTATTTTTTCTAAAAAAATCCTGTAAAAAATTAAATAATTACTACATTTTTTCATTCTTTAGTGGTACAATAATAGTACGATTTTCAGATGACCAGGAGAGACCCATGAACCAGTATTTAGTAGCGATACATTATATTCAACTGCTTCAAGCAGAACTCGATATTCTAAATCATGATGCACGCTTGCTTTTTGATTTAAAGATTGAACCAAATCTTGCTAAAAGAGAGCTTGCTGACTTGAAAGTATCCCTATCTAAATTATCTGACAAAAACCTTTATATCGAAGGTACAATCTGGTATCAGCCAAGTTTGTTTGCAATTATTGATCAAAATTTAGGGGTTATTGATGACTGGCTCAAGGAATTAGATGACTTCTTTGAATTTACCTATAGTACAACAGTTTTCACTGTTTTGAAAGAAAATGAAAATCGAAGTTACGACTTATTACTTGGTCTCTATAGCCGTCTTGAATACGTTATTTCAGAAATAAAAAATTGCCGTTAGATGACTAACGGCTTTTAGTATATAGAAAAATTAGGTTCTATTTTAAATATCAAATAATTTGACAAAATACCCAAATGTGTGTAAAATAAAATTTGAAAATACTCTAATAAAAATAATGTTAAGTTAAAGGAAGATAATAACTAAGTGAGTAAGCAGGGGTTAAAATTGGGGGATTTTGTTAAATATTATTTGGTGAGCCTTGTGTCGCTGAGCTTTTTATGTCTTATTTTGTATGGGCTATATTCTTTAAACGGGCTCATTCCTTTTTCTCTAGATAGAGCTTCAGGTCTTGAAGTTAGGCATTATTCAGGACAGACTACCTCTTCTGTAAAAAAAGATGGTGATTATAAGGTTCAGGATATTAGTGGTGAAACTAAGAGCTACAATGTTGATTTGAAAGTAACAAACGATGGGGATAAGGTAATCCAAACCTATGTCTTTGAGTATAAAAAATGATTCTATAATAAAAACTCACAATCTTAGCCAGATTGTGAGTTTTTTAGATGTCTTTTACCAAAGTCCTAATATCTTTTGCATGAGAAGAGAAGCAAGACTAATTAATAACCAACAAACTCCTCCCACTAGAAGTGCAGAGCCACCTTTAGTGATAAGTTGTTTGAGATTTGTTTGGAAACCGATAGCTGCCATGGCCATAATAATCATAAATTTCGAAAGGTCTTTTAAAGGTGAAAAGACGGCAGGTGTTACACCGAGTGACATTGAAACAGTTGTAATCAGTGAGGCCAAAAGGAACCAAAGGATAAAGTTAGGTACTGCTTTGGTTAGCGAGAATGCTTCCTTTGTATTGTCCTTTCGAGACTGCCATACAGAAAGCCCAAGAGTTATAGGGATGATAGCAAGTGTTCGAGTCAACTTAACAATTGTCGCCTGCTCTAGAATGGATGTTCCATGTAAGCTATCCCAGGAACTAGCTGTAGCAGTTACAGAAGAAGTATCGTTGACAGCTGTTCCAGCAAATATGGCAAAGCCTTGATTACTAAGTCCCAACCAAGATCCCAAGTGAGGGAAGAGTAAAGCCGCTAAGATGTTAAAAAAGAAAATTACAGAGATTGCTGTTGCAATAGATTCATCTTTAGCCTTGATTACAGGAGCAGTTGCAGCGATAGCAGATCCTCCACAAATAGAAGAACCAACACCTACTAAAGTAGCAATTTCACTATCTAACTTAAATAGCTTTTGGATGAAGTAAGCAGTAACGAGTGCCGTAGCAATAGTGGCTAAAATGATAGGGAGTGAGGTTAAGCCAACTTGGAAAACTTGAGAAAGGTTAAGTCCAAATCCTAGAAGAATAACAGCGTATTGTAATACTTTTTTAGAAGTGAATTGCATTCCTGCTTTAAGTTTCTGAGAATCTCTTAGAATAATTCCTAGCAGAAGTCCTATAAATAAACCAAGGACAGGCCCACCAATAATAGGGAATAAGTTTCCAAGGAACCATGCTAGGAGAGATATAAGTATTGCAATACTTAATCCGGGTAAGAATTCTTTTATTTTCATTCATCTATCTCCTTAAAATTTGACTATATTATAGCTTATTATAAATATGATGTAAAGATGACATTTGCTTTATTTATCAAGGAAAATAGGTCTGAAAGTTGCGACTTGTCAGTTTTTCTGATAAAATAGTATTAAAATATTATAATCGAAAATCTTATGAAGGAAGGGTTGTATGTATCGTCATTTAAAGAAGTATATGATTTTTATCGTGGGAGCTTTTATGTGTTCACTTTTTTTGGTTCTAGCTTTTACAACAGATAGAAAAAATGATAACAGTGTTAATGCTAAAGCAGAAGCTGCCTACAATCAAACTACGACGGCTTTTATTGATAGTATCGGAGAGACTGCTAGACAGATTGGTCAAGATTACAATATTTATGCTTCTGTTCTAATTGCTCAAGCTATTTTGGAATCAAATTCAGGTCAGTCAGGTCTGAGTCAAGCTCCTTATTACAACTTCTTCGGGATTAAGGGCACTTATAATGGGAATTCTGTGACCATGCGTACATGGGAAGACGATGGTACAGGGAAGACTTATGAGATTGATGAACCTTTCCGTTCTTATGGAAGTCTAAGCGATTCTTTAGCCGATTATGCTGCTTTGATGACGTCATCAACTTATGCTGGCACATGGAAATCAAATACAAGTAGTTATGCAGATGCCACTCAAGCACTGACAGGAACTTATGCAACTGACAGTCTTTACGCGTCTAAATTAAATAGCATTATTGCATACTATGGGTTGACTGCCTACGATCAAGCTCCAGTTACCCAAGCAACTGGTTCAACAAGTGGCCTTGTTTGGAACAGCTATAGAGGCTCATACACAGATGCTGAGACTTTATCTATAGATGAGGCTTGGGCAAGCTATAAAAATTATAAATAATGATGAGAGTCGAAAGGCTCTTTTTTTGTGCACCAAAATTGGATAGTTTGGGCGATAAAAAGTCCCCAACATTATATGCTAGGGACTAAATCTATTAGTTGTCAAAAGTGACTTCTTTAACGAGGTTATCTAGGAATTTTTCTCCCATTTTAGAGAGGGTTGCCTTTTCATGCTTCAAGTAAACAATATCAATTTCATCATCAATATCAAGCGGGATAGAGACAATGTTATCACCATTCAGATTACTATTTAAAATACCTGTAGCAATGGTGTAACCATCCAAACCAATTAATAGGTTGAAGAGTGTCGCGCGGTCTGAAACCACGATAGACTTTTTATGGGGAATCTGCGAGAGAATCTCTTCAGAATAGTAGAAGGAATTATGAATCCCCTGATCATAGCTAAGGTATGGGAAGTCCTCTAAATCTTCTAAAGAGACAACTTCATGCTTAGCCAAGGGATTTGACTTGCTGACAAAGATATGTGGTCTAGCTTTGAAGAGACTAGTATATGTGAGACGGTTGTCGTCAAACATCTTAGTCAAGACATCTCGGTTATAGCTGTTAAGGAAGAGCACACCAATTTCTGAACGGAAGTTCTTAACATCCTCAATAATTTCGTAAGTACGTGTTTCACGTAGGAAGAGCTCGTAACGTGTCATATCCGCTCTCTTAAGAAGTGAGACGAAGGCATTGACAACAAAAGCATAGTGTTGAGAGGAAACACTAAATAATTCACGTGTTTCTGTGTGACTCTTGTAACGTTCTTCCAAGAGATTCGTTTGTTCCACTACCTGACGGGCATAAGAGAGAAATTCAACGCCATCCTTGGTTAAGGTGATTCCTTTAGGGTTACGGATAAAGATATCAATTCCCATTTCTCTTTCCAAGTCACGAACAGCATTTGAAAGACTTGGTTGTGTGATGAAAAGTTGTTTTGCAGCTTCATTCATTGAGCCGGTTTCGACGATTTTGATAATATAATGTAATTGTTGAATTCGCATAGCCTTATTATAGCATATTTTAAGGATTATTCCTTAGGATAAGAGGCGAGTAAAAAGTATTTTTAGGACTATACCAATTTTTATGCTTGACAATGTCAAATATATGGAATATACTGTCCTCGTTAAGCTTTTTAAAGAGCTTATTGACTATACCAATTTTAAATGAAGGAGACATGACCTCTTTGATCTGAGGTTATTATTAAAAATATGTGTGGAATTGTTGGTGTTGTAGGTAACACAAATGCAACTGATATCTTGATTCAAGGACTTGAAAAGCTAGAATACCGTGGTTATGATTCAGCTGGTATCTTTGTAGCGGGCGATGCATCTAGTCAATTGGTTAAGGCTGTTGGCCGTATTGCGGAACTTGCTGCTAAAACTGAAGGAGTAGAAGGCACAGCCGGTATTGGACATACTCGTTGGGCAACTCACGGTAAACCAACAGAGGACAATGCTCACCCACACCGCTCAGAAACAGAACGTTTCGTTTTGGTTCACAATGGTGTTATTGAAAACTATCTTGAAATTAAAGAAGAATACCTTGCTGGTCACCATTTCAAAGGTCAAACCGATACTGAAATTGCAGTTCACTTGATTGGAAAATTTGTTGAAGAAGATGGTTTGTCAACTCTTGAAGCATTCAAGAAAGCTCTTCACATTATCCGTGGATCATATGCCTTTGCTCTCATGGATTCTGAAGATGCCTCAACAATTTACGTGGCAAAAAACAAATCACCACTTTTGATTGGTCTTGGTGATGGCTATAACATGGTCTGCTCAGATGCCATGGCTATGATTCGCGAAACTAATCAATACATGGAAATTCACGATCAAGAGTTAGTTATCGTGAAAGCTGATAGTGTTGAAGTTCAAGATTATGATGGCAATGTAAAAGAACGTGATAGCTATACAGCTGAACTTGACCTATCTGATATTGGTAAAGGCACATACCCTTACTACATGCTCAAAGAAATCGATGAGCAACCAACAGTGATGCGTAAGCTTATCCAAGCTTATACAGATGACAAGGGACAAGTGACTGTCGATGCTGATATTATCAAGGCTGTTCAAGAGGCTGATCGTATCTATATCCTTGCGGCAGGAACATCATATCATGCTGGTTTTGCTTCTAAGAAGATGCTCGAAGAGTTGACAGATACACCAGTTGAGCTTGGTATTTCTTCTGAGTGGGGTTATGGTATGCCACTCCTTAGCAAAAAACCTCTCTTTGTCTTTATTAGCCAATCAGGTGAGACAGCAGATAGCCGTCAGGTTCTTGTTAAAGCTAACGAGTTGGGTATTCCAAGTTTGACAGTGACAAACGTTCCGGGATCTACTCTTTCTCGTGAAGCTGATCATACAATGCTTCTTCATGCTGGCCCAGAAATTGCCGTAGCTTCTACTAAAGCTTACACTGCTCAGATTGCAGCTCTTGCCTTCTTGGCTAAAGCAGTCGGTGAAGCGAATGGTAATGAAAAAGCTAAAGCATTTGACTTGGTACATGAATTGTCACTTGTAGCACAATCTATCGAATCAACACTCTCTGAAAAAGAAGTTATTGATGAGAAAGTAGCAGCTCTTCTTGCAGAAACACGTAATGCTTTCTATATTGGTCGTGGTCAAGATTACTACGTTGCTATGGAAGCTAGTCTTAAATTGAAAGAAATCTCATATATCCAATGTGAAGGTTTTGCAGCAGGTGAGTTGAAACACGGAACAATTGCTTTGATCGAAGATGGTACACCTGTTATTGCCCTCTTGTCTGACGCTGTTCTTGCTAGTCACACTCGTGGTAATATCCAAGAGGTGGCAGCACGTGGTGCTAAAGTGTTGACTATTGCTGAGGAAAATGTTGCTAAAGAAGGTGATGACATCGTTCTTAATAACGTTCACCCTTACTTGTCACCAATTTCAATGGTTGTACCGACACAATTGATTGCTTATTTTGCAACACTCCATCGTGGACTCGACGTCGATAAACCACGTAACTTGGCTAAATCAGTTACTGTTGAATAAAAATACCAACATCTCTTACAGTGTAAGGGATGTTGTTTGTTTTTATCGTTTTCACCCTTGCTTAATTGGGAAATCTAAAGTAGAATAGTATCTATATCACAATCTTAGGAGAGAATTATGTCATTACCAAATTGTCCAAAATGTAACTCAGAGTATGTTTATGAAGATGGAATCTTACTTGTATGTCCTGAATGTGCCTATGAGTGGGATCCAAACGAAGTTGCAGAAGAAGAAGGACTTGTGGTTCTTGATAGCAATGGCACACGTCTTGCTGACGGTGACACTGTTACAGTTATCAAAGATTTGAAAGTTAAAGGTGCGCCAAAAGATATTAAACAAGGCACACGTGTTAAAAATATTCGTTTGGTTGAAGGTGACCACAACATTGATTGTAAGATTGATGGTTTTGGTGCTATGAAACTTAAATCTGAATTTGTTAAGAAAATCTAAAATAAGCTTTAGGAATGCTAGACTTAAGTATTGTTTGTTTCTCAGGACAGACTATTTAAGTCTCCCAGGAGTGTGATTATGAACTCATTTTGAAAATTGGGTCTAGTCGCACTCCTTTTTACTATTTTCAAAATCTTATATCATTTTTTCAAAAAATTTGGTATAATATTCAACAATATTAAATAATTATAGGAGTTTATATGTCATACGTTTTGGAAGTATTACCAGCCCTTTTGAACGGTGCGGTAGTCACACTTCAAGTATTTTTCATTGTTATCGTACTGTCGATTCCATTAGGGATTGTACTTGCTTTCTTAATGCAGATTAAATTCAAACCTTTAAATTGGTTATTAACCCTTTACGTTTGGATTATGCGTGGAACGCCTCTCCTTTTACAATTGATCTTCGTTTATTACGTTCTTCCAAGTGTTGGGATTGTCTTTGACCGTCTGCCAGCTGCTATTCTTGCTTTTACGCTTAATTATGCAGCTTATTTCGCAGAGATTTTCCGTGGTGGAATCTTGGCTATTCCGAAAGGACAATACGAAGCAGCAAAAATGCTTAAACTTAGTCCTTTCCAAACCATCCGCTACATTATCCTTCCTCAGGTGGTCAAGATTGTCTTGCCAAGTATCTTTAACGAGATTATTAACTTGGTTAAGGATTCATCATTGGTTTATGTGCTTGGGGTTGGAGACCTTCTTTTGGAAAGTCGTACCGCTGCGAACCGTGATGCGACCTTAGCACCGATGTTTGTGGCCGGAGCTATCTATCTTATCCTTGTGGGTGTTGTGACTGTGGCTTCGAAAAACATCGAAAAGAAATTCAACTATTATAAATAGGAGACCTTATGTTAGAATTAAAAAATATTTCCAAGCAATTTGGTCAACACAAAATTTTTGATAAGTATAATCTGACAGTAGAAGAAGGAAAAATCTTGGCTATTGTCGGACCATCTGGTGGTGGTAAAACGACTCTCTTGCGTATGCTAGCAGGACTTGAAACCATTGATTCAGGACAAATTATTTATGAAAATGAAGAGATTCCTTTGGATCAGATGGAAAGTCGTAATTTGCTCGGTTTTGTCTTCCAAGATTTCCAACTGTTTCCACATTTAACAGTCTTAGACAATCTAACGCTTTCGCCAATTAAGACGATGGGAATGTCTAAGGAGGATGCTCAGAAAAAAGCTCAAACTCTGCTTGACCGTTTAGGCCTTGGAGCTCACGGAAATGCTTATCCTTACTCTCTTTCTGGGGGACAAAAACAACGTGTTGCATTTGCGCGTGCTATGATGATTGATCCGAAAATTGTCGGCTATGATGAACCAACATCAGCTCTTGACCCTGAGTTGCGTCAAGAAGTGGAGAAATTGATTTTGCAGAATCGTGAGACTGGGATTACGCAAATCGTTATCACTCACGATATGCAGTTTGCACAGCACATCGCCGATGAGATTGTCACTATCAATCCAAAATAGTGAGGATTTTCCATGAAAAAAATAGTAAAAACGATTTTGCTAGGCTGTCTTGTCATTTTGCCTTTGTTTGCGCTATCAGCTTGTAGCTCGCGCTCACATTTTGCAACTCAGAAAGATCAGTGGCAAACCTATACCAAAGAAAAGAAAATCAAAATTGGTTTTGATGCGACCTTTGTCCCTATGGGATATGAGGAAAAGGATGGTAGCTATGTTGGTTTTGATATTGATCTTGCAACTGCAGTCTTTAAATTGTATGGTATCGATGTCGAATGGCAGGCTATTGACTGGGATATGAAAGAAACGGAACTGAAGAATGGGACAATTGACCTCATTTGGAATGGTTACTCGGTCACGGATGAGCGTAAGCAGTCTGCGGACTTCACGGAACCTTATATGGTCAATGAACAAGTACTAGTAACCAAAAAGTCTTCGGGAATTGATTCTGTTGCTGGAATGTCAGGTAAGACCTTAGGTGCCCAAGCAGGGTCTTCCGGTTATGATGCTTTCAATGCTTCTCCGAAGATTTTGAAGGATATCGTTGCCAACCAAAAAGCAGTCCAATATTCGACCTTTACTCAAGCCTTGATTGACCTTGATAGTGGACGTATTGACGGTCTATTGATTGACCGTGTGTATGCTAATTACTACTTAGAAAAATCAGGGGTTCTGGATCAGTATAATGTTATGCCTGCTGGTTATGAAGGTGAAAGCTTTGCTGTAGGTGCTCGTAAAGCAGATAAGACACTGATCAAAAAAATCAATCAAGGATTTAGAGCCCTTTATAAAAAAGGAGAATTCCAAAAGATTTCTAACAAGTGGTTTGGTGAAGATGTTGCCACAGACCAAGTTAAAGGGAAAAAATAGAAGGATAACAACATTCTAGAAGGGATGTTGTTATTTTTTGTGAAAAATACTTGAAATATAAGAAGTTATAATTTATACTAGTGTTAGTTTATAAACTAACGAAAGGGCGAGCATGGGATATTTTGATTATTCAAGAGAACCGCAAAGTGACATTGCTTTTGTAGATATGAAATCTTTCTATGCAAGTGTGGAGTGTGTTGAACGTGGACTGCACCCTCTTAAGACCTCTCTATGTGTGATGAGTAGGGCTGAAAATGCGAATGGTTTGATACTAGCCTCTTCTCCTATATTTAAGCAAGTTTTTGGCAAGTCAAATGTTAGTCGTTCTTATGACTTACCTTTTGACATTCTTTCTCGTAAGTTTCATTATTATAATGCCAAAAAGCAGGGACTTCCAACGGATAGAGATTTTGTAGATTACATCGAATCTTGGGCCAAGGTTACCTTTATCGTTCCTCCTAGAATGGATCTCTATATAAAAAAGAATATCCAGATTCAACACATTTTCCAGAATTATGCCAGTGTTGAAGATATTCTTCCCTATTCCATTGATGAGGGTTTCATTGATCTCACGTCGTCACTGAATTACTTTATTCCCGATAGGACTGTTACTAGAAAAGATAAGTTAGATATGATTTCAGGGCGTATTCAAAGAGATATTTGGAGGGAGACAGGTATTTACTCGACAGTTGGAATGTCTAACAGCAATCCCTTATTGGCTAAGTTAGCTCTTGATAATGAGGCTAAACATACGGCTACTATGAGAGCCAACTGGTCCTATGAAGATGTCGAGACTAAGGTTTGGAATATTCGCCATATGACTGATTTCTGGGGGATTGGTAAGCGGATGGAGAAGCGGCTAAACAAGTTGGGAATTTGCTCCATTCGAGAACTTGCTAATAGCAATCCTGATATTCTTAAAAAGGAGTTAGGTATTGTAGGTTTAGACCTCTTTTTTCATGCTAACGGTATTGATGAGAGTAATGTTCATAAACCTTATAAACCAAAGTCACATGGCTTAGGAAATTCTCAAATTTTACCACGAGACTATGAGCGTCAAGCTGATATTGAATTGATTCTAAGAGAGATGGCGGAGCAGGTAGCCATTAGGTTAAGACGAGCTCATAAGAAAGCTTGTCAAGTTTCCATTAGCATTGGATTTTCAAAGTTAGAGGGCAAGCGTTCGCTACAAGCACAGATGAAGATTGAACCTGCTAATAACACAAGGATATTAATAGGACATGTCATTGCACTCTTTAGGAAGAAATATCAAGGAGGGGCTGTTCGAAGTGTGAGTGTCTCTTATGCAAATTTTGTAGATGAAGGGTTTCAAATTCTTTCTTTATTTGATAATCCAGATGACATTGATAAAGAAGAAAGGCTTCAGTCAGCTATAGATAGTATTCGTCAGGAATTTGGCTTTACGACCATTCAAAAAGCGACTTCTTTACAGGGGGCATCTAGGAGTCTTGCTCGAAGTAAGCTTATTGGTGGACACTCGGCTGGGGGATTAGATGGCTTAAAATGATAGACCGTAGTTACCTTCCCTTTCAATCAGCTAGGGAACATAAAGATAGGGGAATGATGAAGTGGATGGGCTTTTTCTTGTCGGAACACACAAGTTCCCTACATGAAGATAAGACTAAAGAAAATCTTACGAGTCATTTGGATGATTTAGAGAAGTTTACTTTATTAAACCAGCTTTATTCAGGTCAATTATTGGGAAATTTCCAGATAAAGGATCAAGGTAGGCGCTGTAGATGTAGTGGCTATGTGGTTGACTTGGATTTTGATCAAGTTACTATAAAATCTTGCAAGCGACATAAATGTATTCTAACAAAGGATATATTAGGAATTAGTTTGGAGGTTGAAAACATAGATGAGGAAGAGAAAAATTTATGATGATAAACTTCAAATTGACTATTTTTCTGCTAGCTATTTAAAATTTGAAGAAGACTTTTATCGCTATTCTGCTATGGATATTCCCTTAACCTTTTTGACGGATGATATTATGAGGGAGATGGCCATCAGTCAAAAGAATTATTTTTTATTAAATAAAGAGAATGCCAGAGATGGACGCAATCATTATTTCCATTTTGAAGTCAGCCTACCGGATTCCAAGACACTTGTGAGACAGTATAGGTATCTTGGAAATGATTGAAATATAGCTATATCAGCAGAAAAAATAGTACTTATCGAATTTGTATAGAGACTTTTCAAGAAAGTTTTCGCAAGCTAAGAAAAACTTTATGTAAGCGTTGATATTACCTCTGTAAGTGCTATAATGAAGGTGTTAAAAGTTATCATATGGAGGTAATTAAGATGAGAGCAGTTGTTGTTAATCAAGCAAGCACAGGTGTTGAAGTTGTTGAACATGAAAAACCAGCAGTAGTTGGTCATGGTCAAGCTTTGGTTAAAGTCGAATACTGTGGCGTTTGCCATACTGACCTTCACGTAGCTCATGGAGACTTTGGTCAAGTTCCAGGTCGTATCTTAGGACACGAAGGAATTGGTATTGTTGAAGAAGTTGGCGAAGGGGTTGAAACACTTAAAAAAGGTGATCGTGTATCAATCGCTTGGTTCTTCGAAGGATGTGGCCATTGTGAATATTGTACAACTGGTCGTGAAACACTCTGTCGCTCTGTAAAAAATGCTGGTTATAGTGTTGATGGTGGTATGAGTGACTATGCTTTGGTTACCGCTGACTATGCTGTGAAAGTTCCAGAAGGACTTAATCCTGCTCAAGCTTCATCTATTACCTGTGCGGGAGTTACAACATATAAAGCTATTAAAGAAGCTAAAGTTGAACCTGGTCAATGGGTAGCTATTTATGGCGCTGGAGGACTAGGTAACTTGGCTATTCAATATGCTAAGAAAGTTTTCAATGCACGAGTAGTGGCTGTTGATATCAACCAAGATAAACTTGATTTGGCTAAAGAATCTGGTGCTGATTTAGTGGTGAACGGTAAAGAAGTTGAAGATGTAGCAGGCTATATCCAAGAAAAAACTGACGGTACACACAGTGCTGTTGTAACAGCTGTTTCTAAGGTTGCTTTCAATCAGGCTATCGATAGTGTACGTGCTGGTGGAACAGTCGTTGCGGTTGGTCTCCCATCTGAATATATGGACCTCTCAATTGTCAAAACAGTTCTAGATGGTATTCGTGTTGTTGGATCTCTTGTAGGTACACGTAAAGACTTAGAAGAAGCCTTCGACTTTGGTGCACAAGGATTGGTAGTACCAGTTGTTGAAACTGTTCCTGTTGATACAGCGGTAGAAGTCTTTGATCAAATGGAAAAAGGTGAAATTCAAGGACGTAAAGTATTGGATTTCACTAAGTAAGCAAACATCTATCTATGCTATCCTGACTATGTGATGAGTTGAGTGGTGTAAATTGACTAAACTATTTTTTGGAAACAGTATATCAGAATAAAATTCCATTGATTGAATCGTGTCGATGGAATTTTTATTTGTTTAAAACTTCATTTAGATATAAAACAAAAAGCGTTGAAGGATTGCGTTCAGCGCTTTTAATGATTTTGGTTTTATTCCCACTCTACTGTTGCAGGTGGTTTACTTGTAATATCGTAGACGATACGGTTGACGTGGTCAACTTCGTTAACGATTCGAACAGAAATCTTTTGAAGAACTTCCCATGGAAGTTTCGCAAAGTCAGCTGTCATACCGTCGATTGAAGTGATAGCACGGATAGCGATAGTGTAGTCGTAAGTACGGCCATCACCCATAACACCGACAGAACGAACGCCTGTGTTAACAGTGAAGTATTGCCATACATCACGATCAAGACCAGCTTTGGCAATTTCTTCACGAAGGATAGCATCAGACTCACGAACGGTTTCAAGTTTCTCTTCAGTGATTTCACCCATAACACGGATGGCAAGTCCTGGTCCTGGGAAAGGTTGACGCCAAACGACTTCATCAGGCATTCCCATTTCAGTACCAAGGGCACGAACTTCATCTTTAAAGAGGGTATTAAGTGGTTCAATCAATTCAAATTGCATGTCTTCTGGAAGACCACCAACGTTGTGGTGAGATTTGATTGTTTGAGCTGTCTCAGTACCTGATTCAATAATATCAGTATAGAGCGTTCCTTGAGCTAGGAAGTCTACACCTTTAAGTTTGCTTGCTTCGTCATCAAAGACGTAAACAAACTCGTTACCAATGATTTTACGTTTTTTCTCAGGATCATCAACACCAGCCAAGAGGTCTAGGAAGCGTTTAGAAGCATCAACACGGATAATGTTAAGGCCAAATTTACCTCCAAGCATCTCCATAACTTGGTCACCTTCACCTTTACGGAGAAGACCGTGGTCAACGAAGATACATGTCAATTGATCACCAATAGCTTTTTGCAAAAGGACACCAACAACAGATGAGTCAACCCCACCTGAGAGTCCAAGAAGGACTTTACGGTCACCAACTGTTTCACGGATTTGTGCAATTTGCATATCTACGAAGTTAGCCATTGACCAGTCACCTTTGGCACCACAGATACCAAAAGCGAAGTTTTTCAAAATGTCATTACCATATACAGAGTGACGAACTTCTGGGTGGAATTGGATACCATAGAAGTTTTTCTCGGTATCTTCCATCGCGGCGAATGGGCAATCTACTGAGTCACCAACAAGATGGAAACCTTCTGGAATTTCTGTAACTGCATCACCGTGGCTCATCAGAACAACTTGTTCTTCAGGAGTTCCTGCAAAGAGTTCTGATTGGGTACGAAGGCGAAGTGTTGATTGGCCATACTCACGGTTACCTGCTTCACCAGCTGGAACAACTTTACCACCGAGTTTGTGGGTCAAAAGTTGCATTCCGTAACAGATACCAAGAATTGGGATACCAAGCTCGAAAATCTCTTCGTCAATACCAAATGCATCTTCGGCATAAACAGAGTTAGGACCACCAGAAAGTACGATACCGATAGGATTGATGGCACGGACTTCATCAGCGGTAATTTTATGGCTCTTCAATTCAGAGAAAACACCAAATTCACGAATACGACGTGCAATCAGCTGATTGTATTGGCTACCATAGTCTAGAACAATGATTTTCTGCACATCATTCAAAGTAGAAATGTCAGTCATTATTACCCTTTCTTTTTACGTCACACATGGACTCTTTCTTATGCAATCATTGTATCACAAATTTATGGACTTAGCACCTAGATTTATACGAGAAACTGTAAGTATCATACTCATCTTTACAATTCTGTTACTTTTTTTGTAAAATAGGGGTACAGAAGGGGGTATTAGATGTTACCAGCGTATATTCGCATACATGATAAGATTAAGGAAGATGTTGATGATGGTACTTGGAAAATCGGGCAACGTCTCCCTAGCGAGCGAGATCTTTGCGAGACTTTTGATGTGAGTCGTATGACTGTTCGTCAGGCCATAACACTTTTAGTGGATGAGGGGATTTTAGAACGCAAACCAGGCAGTGGAACTTTTGTGGCTAGCAGTCGAGTTAAGGAAAAGATGCGTGGAACTACGAGTTTTACTGAGATTGTCAAATCCCAAGGCAAGAAACCATCTAGTGAGCTTATTTCTTATCAACGTGTACATCCAAATGAGTTTGAAATCAAGAATTTAGGTGTTTTACCGCAGTCCTATGTCATTCGTATGGAACGTGTTCGTTTTGCAGACGATCTACCAGTTGCCTATGAGATTGCCAGTATCCCTGAGAAAATTATCCGAGGTTTTAAGGAATCAGAAATTACCGAACACTTCTTCAAGACCTTAACCGATAATGGCTATGAAATAGGGAAAAGTCAGCAGACCATATCAGCAAGTTTGGCCAATAGTAGTTTGGCCAAGCACCTCAAGGTTAAGACTGGCGATGCTCTCTTGAGTCTGACACAAATTTCCTTCCTCCAAGACGGGCAGGCTTTCGAATATGTACGAAGTTACTATGTTGGCGACCGTTTTGAATTTTATTTGGAGAACAATTAACAGTCACGGCTTTTTTCTGCACAAGAATGGTGCTAACACCATGATTTTATGGTAAAATGGAGCTTATGGAAATTGAAAAAACCAATCGCATGAATGCCTTGTTTGAGTTCTATGCAGCCTTGTTAACAGATAAGCAGATGAACTATATTGAGCTATATTATGCAGATGATTATAGTTTGGCAGAAATTGCCGAGGAATTTGGTGTGAGTCGTCAGGCTGTATATGATAACATCAAGCGTACTGAGAAGATTTTAGAAGCTTACGAGATGAAACTACATATGTATTCAGATTACATTGTTCGTAGTCAAATTTTTGATGATATCATGGAAAAATACCCAGACGATAGCTATCTTCAGGAACAAATAGCTGTGCTCAGCAGTATCGATAATAGAGATTAGACCCAAGCAGAAAGTAAGAGAGGAAATGATATATGGCTTTTGAAAGCTTAACGGAACGCTTGCAAGGCGTTTTCAAAAATTTAAGACGTAAAGGAAAACTTTCAGAGAAAGAAGTTCAAGAAGTCACTAAAGAGATTCGTCTGGCACTTCTTGAAGCAGACGTAGCCCTACCAGTTGTTAAGACATTCATTAAACGTGTTCGTGAACGTGCTGTAGGTCACGAAATCATTGATACTCTTGATGCTTCGCAACAAATCATCAAGATCGTTAATGAAGAATTGACAGATATTCTTGGGTCTGAAACATCTGAAATTGAGAAATCTCCAAAGATTCCAACAATCATTATGATGGTTGGTCTTCAAGGTGCTGGTAAAACAACCTTTGCTGGTAAATTGGCTAATAAGCTGATTAAAGAACAAGAAGCTCGTCCAATGATGATTGCTGCGGATATCTATCGTCCTGCAGCCATTGACCAGTTGAAGACTTTGGGACAACAAATCAATGTTCCTGTTTTTGATATGGGTACAGAGACACCGGCGGTTGAGATTGTCAGAAATGGTTTGGAACAAGCGCGTGCCAATAAGAATGACTATGTCTTGATTGATACGGCTGGTCGTTTGCAGATTGACGAGACTCTCATGCAAGAATTGCATGATATTAAAGATTATGCTCATCCAAACGAAATTCTCTTGGTTGTAGATAGCATGATTGGTCAGGAAGCTGCTAACGTTGCCAAGGAGTTCAATGAACAACTAGATATCACAGGTGTCGTTCTTACTAAAATTGACGGTGACACACGTGGTGGTGCGGCTCTTTCTATTCGTGAGATTACTGGTAAGCCAATTAAATTCACAGGTACTGGTGAGAAAATCACAGATATTGAGACTTTCCACCCAGACCGTATGTCAAGCCGTATCTTAGGTATGGGTGACCTTCTTACCCTTATTGAAAAAGCTTCTCAAGAGTACGACGAGAAAAAATCTCTTGAGTTGGCTGAAAAGATGCGTGAAAATACCTTTGACTTCAATGACTTCATCGACCAATTAGACCAAGTACAAAATATGGGTCCTATGGAGGATTTGCTTAAGATGTTGCCAGGTATGGCTAACAATCCAGCCTTGGCTAATGTTAAAGTAGACGAGAAACAGATTGCACGCAAGCGTGCCATTGTATCATCAATGACACCAGAAGAGCGTGAAAATCCAGATCTTTTGACACCAAGTCGTCGTCGCCGTATTGCAAATGGTTCAGGGAATACCTTTATTGAAGTAAACAAGTTTATTAAAGACTTCAACCAAGCCAAACAAATGATGCAAGGTGTTATGTCTGGTGATATGGAGCAAATGATGCGTCAAATGGGTCTTAACCCAAATAATCTGCCAAAAAACATGCCAAATATGCCTGATATGGGTAATATGGACATGTCTGCTCTTGAAGGCATGATGGGTGGCGCAGGTATGCCAGATCTTGGTAATATGGATCTAAGCCAAATGCTTGGTGGTGGTCTTAAAGGTAAGGTTGGTTCCTTTGCCATGAAACATGCGATGAAGCGTCAAGCCAACAAAATGAAGAAAGCTAAGAAAAAACGTAAATAAGAAACTTAGAACGCTAGGGCACTTTGCTCTAGTGTTTTTTTCTGAAAATTATTGACTTATATAACTATACACTGTAATATACTAATGTATATACAGTAAAAGGAGTAAATAATGAAACCTAAAAAGAGAATTCAAGAAATGACCTTTGCAGCTTTATTAACTGCAATTGCTATCCTTATCCCAAGTATTATGCCAATTAAACTAATCATCCCACCGGCTTCGTATACTTTGGGGAGTCATGTTCCAATATTTCTAGCTATGTTTATATCGCCCTGGGTAGCAGCTTTTGTTATCTTAGCTTCTAGTTTGGGATACTTTATGGCGGGCTATCCGATTGTGGTTGTTTTTAGAGCCTTTTCTCATATTATATTTGGTTTTTTAGGCGCACTCTATTTGAAAAAATTTCCACAAACGATAGAAAACCATAAATCATCATTACTTTTCAACTTTGTTTTAGGACTTATCCATGCCTTAGGTGAAGTTCTTGCTTGCGTGATTTTTTATTCTGTAACTGGTGAGGATTTCCAAAAACTGTTCTATGTTCTTTTTGTTTTAGTAGGTTTTGGCACTATTATCCATAGTATGATAGACTATGTAATAGCATTAACGATTTTCAAAAGTATTCGAAAAATACGCTAGTTGAAAGAGGGAGGGTTTGTCTATGGCTTCAAATCGAAAAGAAGAATTATTGGCACTCTTAAAGGGAGCTAAAGAAGCAATGAATGGACAAAGTTTGGCGGAGCATTTTGGTGTGACACGTCAAATCATTGTTCAAGATATTGCCCTCTTACGTGCAGATGGTGCCCAGATTATTTCAACTAATAGGGGCTATATCTATAAAAGTAGCGATGACAATTGTTATATACGTAGGCTGTTTAAGGTGAATCATACTGTGTCAGATATGAAAGATGAGCTTTTGGCTATTGTTGATAATGGAGGACGTATTCAAAATATCATGATAGATCATCCAGTTTACGGAGAAATTCAGACTTTGTTGAAATTGACTTGTCGTCGAGATGTTAGTCATTTTTTAGATCAATCATCGTCAAATGACTTTCGCCCCTTATCTGATTTAACAAATGGCGTTCATTACCATCTTGTCGAAGCAGATAGTGAACAGGATATGGCTTATATAGAAGAGGCACTAAACCATCTAGGATTTTTAGTTAAAGAATAATACAAAAGAGAATTGTAAAAGTAGTTAGTTTCACTTGAAGTTAACTGCTTTTTTTGATAAACTTATGTTAGTTTATTAACTTACGGAGGTAGCTATGTTTTCAGGACAACGACTTAAGGAAATTCGAGAAGCACAAGGAATGAGTCAGGCAGCAGTGGCTAAGCATCTAGGAATTTCTCGCTCCTCTTATTTTAACTGGGAAAATGGTAAGACGAAACCAAATCAAAAGAATCTATCAGTATTGGCTGAACTTTTTGGTGTAGCTGAGACATATTTTCTATCTGAACATGAGATTGTAGAAGTGTACTTGGAATTAAATGAGGAAAATCGTCAGGAAGCTTTGCGACTCACTAAGGCTCTCTTGGAGGAGCAAGAAGCAGAAAAGCAGAAGGCACCTGTTATTCCGTTATATTCTTACAAAGTTTTTGAGCGTTTGTCAGCCGGAACAGGTTATACTTACTTTGGTGACGGCAATTACGATGAAGTTTTCTATGATGAAGAATTAGATCATGATTTTGCGTCATGGGTATTTGGAGACTCTATGGAACCTACCTACCTAAATGGAGAAGTAGTACTAATCAAACAAACGGGCTTTGATTATGATGGAGCTGTTTATGCTGTAGACTGGGATGGTCAAACCTATATCAAAAAGGTCTATCGTGAGGAAGAGGGTCTTCGTTTAGTTTCTCTCAATAAACGTTATGGTGATAAGTTTGCACCCTATGACGAAGATCCTCGAATCATTGGTAAGATTGTTGGTAACTTTATGCCTGTTGAGGGGTAGGCAACTTTTATCAATTGGGCATCTCAAATTAAATCTGTTATAATAATAAGTAAAGCAAAGCCAATGATTTGGCTTTTTTTAAAGATTTTAAATGATATTTTGCTAAGAATACAAAAGGAGAAACATATATGGCTACTATTCAATGGTTTCCAGGCCACATGTCTAAGGCCCGTCGACAGGTTCAGGAGAACCTTAAACATGTTGATTTTGTTACAATTTTAGTGGATGCACGTTTGCCACTTTCGAGTCAGAACCCTATGTTGACCAAAATTGTTGGCGATAAACCAAAGCTTCTAATTCTGAATAAGGCTGACCTCGCTGACAGTAATCGTACGAAAGAATGGCGTACCTATTTTAAGAGTCAAGGGATTAAAACCTTGGCCATCAATTCCAAGGAACAATCTACAGTTAAATTGGTAACAGATGCTGCTAAGAGTCTTATGGCTGACAAGATTCAACGACTACGTGAACGCGGTATTCAGAAAGAGACCTTACGAACCATGATTATTGGGATTCCAAATGCAGGGAAATCTACCTTGATGAACCGCTTAGCTGGTAAAAAGATTGCTGTTGTAGGAAATAAACCTGGCGTTACAAAAGGTCAACAGTGGTTGAAGTCTAATAAAGACTTGGAGATTCTTGATACTCCAGGTATTTTGTGGCCTAAGTTTGAAGATGAATTGGTTGGATTGAAACTCGCTTTGACTGGTGCCATCAAGGACCAGCTATTGCCAATGGATGAAGTGACGATATTTGGACTCAACTATTTTAAAACTTACTATCCTGAACGTTTAGAGGAACGCTTCAAAGGGATTGACCTTGAAGAAGAGGCACCAGAAATCATTATGGAAATGACTCGAAAACTTGGCTTCCGTGAAGATTATGACCGTTTCTATAATCTATTTGTCAAAGAAGTTCGTGATGGAAAACTAGGACGTTACACACTTGATATTGTTGGGGTCGATACTGATGGCGACAATTAAAGAAGTCAAAGAGCAATTGGCCACTTTGACAGACCTTGACGATCACCGATGGGCAAGTTTTGAGGAAGATAGTCGAGCTGGTGTACAGACTGCCATTAAGCAACGCCGTAAAGCTATACAAGCTGAGATTGCTGAGGAAGAACGCTTAGAGATGATGCTCAGTTATGAAAAATCGCTTTATGCTCAGGGAATTGAACTCATTGCAGGTGTTGATGAAGTTGGACGTGGTCCTTTGGCTGGGCCAGTGGTAGCCGCAGCAGTGATCTTACCAAAGCTTTGTAAAATAAAAGGTCTCAATGACAGTAAAAAAATTCCAAAATCAAAACATGAAGCCATTTATAAGCAGGTCATGAAGGAAGCGGTAGCTGTTGGGATTGGTATTAAGGATAACCATGTGATTGACGCTGTCAATATTTATGAAGCAACCAAGCTTGCTATGGCTGAAGCTATTGAAAAACTTAGTCCCAAACCAGAACATTTGTTAATTGATGCCATGACTTTGGACCTACCAATAGGACAAACATCAATTATAAAAGGGGATGCTAATTCTTTATCAATTGCGGCAGCTTCTATCGTAGCAAAGGTAACCCGTGATAAGATGATGGCTGACTATGATCAGGAGTTTCCTGGTTACGCATTTGCCAAAAATGCAGGCTATGGTACCAAGGATCATTTGTCTGGCATAGATAAATTTGGTGTTACTCCAATTCATAGAAGAAGCTTTGAACCCATAAAGTCAATCATAAAAAAGTAGGTGAAGTGGCGTGATTTTAGCTATTGATATTGGAGGGACCTTTATCAAATTTGGATTAGTTGATAATGATTTTAGAATTAGCAACCAATCTAAAGTGCCGACACCATCGTCCCTAGATAATTTCTGGATAACTTTAGAGAGTATTATTTCATCATTCAAGAATGGTATTTCTGGTATTGCCATTGCATGCCCGGGCGAAATTAATAGTAAACGAGGTTTTGTTTTCAAGGGTGGTCTTATTCCTTATTTGATAGCCATTCCTCTGGGGACACGCTTGTCAAAAACATTTCAACTGCCTGTAAAGGTTATCAATGATGCTGATGCGGCAGCCTTGGCTGAAGCCAGATATGGAAGTCTACAAGACTTAGATTGTGGGGCAGCCTTGGTTTTAGGTACTGGTGTTGGTTTAGGCATTGTCTCACAGGGGGATTTGTTAACTCCTCTGTCGGTTACCCAATATTTGCGTTCTCCAAGTCCCCAAAGCAAGAGTCAAACGGCTCTCCCTTTCCAGTGGACCTTATTTAAGCAAGCATTGATTAGCCTTGTCGATAATAAAGGTTCTGCGGTAGGTTTCGTTCATGAAGCTAGTCAAATACTTGGTTTAGAACAGGATGATAGTTTAGTAGTTTTCTCGGCTTTAGATGAAAATCACTCTGAACAACTAAAACGTCTATTTAAGGACTATTGTCATGAAACTGCTGTTCTGATTCTTAATTTGCAGAGTTTATTCAAGTTGGATGGAGTTATTATCGGTGGAGGTATCAGCAGCCAAAATGCTTTGATAGAAGGTATTGTTAATGCTTATGAAGAGTTATTTAATGAAAAGCCAGAATTAGGTTTTGAGCCGATAACAATTCAAGCTTGTCATTTCCATAACGACAGTAACCTCTTAGGAGCGGCATCATATTTTACTTCTGAAAATGCCTTATAATTAACAAAAGTTCCATGAAGGGGCTTTTTTTCTATTTCTCTTGCGAATAATGAAATGGAGGTAGTTACATGAATAACTTTGAACTTTTTAAACTAAAAGCAGCTGGATTGACAAATTTAAATATTCTTAATATTTTAGACTATCAAAAAAATCAAGATAAAAAACTGAGCTTACGTGATATGGCAGTGGTATCTAAGTCTAAAAATGCAGTTCTCTTTATGGAAGAATACAAGAATTTAGATATTAAGCAGCTTAAGGAAGAATTTCAACGTTTTCCGACCTTATCAATTTTTGATAAGGAGTATCCCATTGAGCTGAAGCATAGCTATAATCCACCTGTCCTCCTCTTTTATCAAGGGAATATTGATTTGCTAAGTAAACCAAAGCTAGCTGTTGTTGGGGCAAGAAAGTGCTCCGAAATAGGCAAACAGTCTGTTCGAAAAATTGTTAGTGAACTTGGGAATCACTTTACTATTGTGAGTGGTTTGGCGCGTGGGATTGATACTTGTGCACATATGGAGGCCTTGAAAAATAAAGGAAAGACCATTGCAGTTATCGGGACAGGACTTGATGTTTATTATCCAAAAGAAAATAAAGCTTTGCAGGACTATATGGCCAAAAATCATTTAGTTCTTTCAGAATATGGAGCGGGTGAACAGCCACTTAAATACCATTTCCCTGAACGAAATCGGATAATTTCTGGATTGTGTCAAGGGGTTATGGTGGTTGAAGCTAAGCTTCGCTCGGGAAGTCTGATTACTTGTGAGCGTGCCATGGAAGAAGGTAGAGATGTTTTTGCTATTCCAGGAAATATTTTAGATGGAAAGTCAGACGGATGTCATCACTTGATTCAAGAGGGTGCAAAGTGCATTACGACAGGGTTTGACATCCTTTCAGAGTTTTCTTGAAAATCAAACTTCTCCTATAGAGAAAAAGTTTTTTATTGACAGTTAAAGAAAAGGACGGTATCATGTTAGTTGCTCGGTCCAAGATGTTACATTTTTTAATGTCTTGTGACTAGATTTTAGACAGATTAGTGGCGCAGCCAGTTTATAACATTATAAGGAAATAGTCTATGGCGACAGCAACGACAACAAAAACAAAAACTAAAGCAACAAAGAAAACAACGGCTAAAAAGACGACTAAAAAGAGGGCGACACCAAAGAAAAATTTGGTTATCGTGGAGTCTCCTGCCAAAGCAAAAACCATTGAAAAGTACCTTGGGCGCAATTATAAAGTTGTAGCCTCTGTTGGGCATATCCGTGATTTGAAAAAATCAAGTATGTCTATTGATTTTGAAAACAACTACGAACCTCAGTACATTAATATTCGTGGTAAAGGACCTCTTATCAATGAATTGAAGAAAGAGGCTAAAAAAGCCAAGCAAGTCTTTCTCGCAAGTGACCCGGACCGTGAAGGGGAAGCCATTTCATGGCATTTGTCACATATTCTTGGATTAGAGCCAGAGGAAAAAAATCGTGTCGTCTTTAACGAAATTACTAAAGATGCAGTGAAAAATGCCTTTGTGGAGCCACGCGCCATTGACATGGACTTGGTAGATGCGCAGCAAGCTCGTCGTGTCTTGGACCGTATTGTGGGTTACTCAATCTCTCCGCTTCTTTGGAAGAAGGTTAAGAAAGGTCTTTCTGCAGGGCGTGTCCAATCGGTAGCTCTTAAGCTTATTATAGACCGTGAGAATGAAATCAAGGCTTTTAAACCAGAAGAATATTGGACAATTGATGGTGCCTTTAAGAAGGGGGCTAAGAAATTTCAGGCTAGTTTCTATGGCTTGGATGGTAAAAAGCTTAAGCTCAACAATAATGACGATGTTCAAGCTGTTCTTTCTCGTATTACAAGTGACGACTTCAACGTAGATAAGGTAGAGAAAAAAGAACGCCGTCGTAATGCACCATTGCCATATACTACCTCCTCTCTCCAACAGGATGCTGCCAATAAGATTAACTTCCGTACACGTAAGACCATGATGGTTGCCCAACAGTTGTACGAAGGGATTAATCTGGGGTCAGGAGCTCAAGGTTTGATTACCTATATGCGTACGGACTCTACACGTATCAGTCCGGTGGCACAAAACCAGGCTGCTGAGTTTATTACAGAACGCTTTGGTTCTAAGTATTCTAAGCATGGTAGTAAGGTGAAAAATAGCTCAGCGGCGCAAGATGCCCACGAGGCTATTCGTCCTTCAAATGTTTTCCAAACACCAGAAAGCATTGCCAAGTATTTGGATAAGGATCAGCTCAAGCTCTATACCCTTATTTGGAATCGTTTTGTGGCCAGTCAAATGACAGCTGCTGTATTTGATACGATGAAGGTGACCTTGTCTCAAAACGGAGTCATTTTCACAGCAAATGGTAGCCAAATCAAGTTTGACGGTTATATGGCCGTTTACAACGACTCTGATAAAAATAAAATGCTTCCTGATATGGCTGAAGGTGATACGGTTAAGAAGGTTGTGACAACGCCTGAACAACACTTTACGCAACCACCTGCACGCTATTCTGAAGCGACACTGATTAAGACGCTGGAAGAAAATGGTGTTGGTCGTCCGTCAACATATGCGCCAACGCTTGATGTTATCCAACGTCGCTACTATGTCAAATTGGTGGCTAAACGTTTTGAACCGACGGAGCTTGGGGAAATCGTCAATAGCTTAATCGTCGAATTCTTCCCAGATATCGTGGATGTTAAATTCACCGCCGAAATGGAGGGTAAACTTGATAAGGTTGAAATTGGTAAGGAACAATGGCAGAAGGTAATTGATGAATTCTTCAAACCTTTCCAAAAAGAATTGGAAAAAGCTGAAGAAGGTATTGAAAAAATCCAAATCAAGGATGAGCCTGCTGGTTTTGATTGTGACCTCTGTGGTCACCCAATGGTCATCAAACTTGGTCGATACGGTAAGTTTTATGCATGTAGTAACTTCCCAGACTGTCATAACACCAAGGCCATTACTAAAGAAATTGGCGTTACTTGTCCAACCTGTGGTCAAGGTCAGGTCATCGAACGTAAGACAAAACGTAATCGTGTCTTCTACGGTTGTGATCGCTATCCTGACTGTGAATTTACGTCGTGGGATATCCCTGTTGGACGTAACTGTCCTAAATCAGGCGATTACCTCGTCGAGAAGAAAGTACGTGGTGGTGGCAAACAAGTCATCTGTAGTAACGAAGAGTGTGACTACAAAGAATCTGTTGTTAAATAAAGACATAGCTATCTCAAGTTAAGACTTGGGATAGTTTTTTGTATTTTATCCAAAAAACTGATACTTTCCTTAAATTTGTTTTTTATACTGAGGATGAAAAGAAAGGAGAGTTATTATGAAACGTTTAAGTCTATCAGGTTTCCAACTCAAATATATAGCCCTCATTACTATGGTATTTGACCATATTCATTACTTTTTTGACTATACAGGGAAAATACCTATTTGGTTTACTATGATTGGGAGATTAGCAGCCCCCTTATTTCTATTTGCTGTGATTGAAGGTTTCGTCCATACACACAATCGAAAGAAATACTTCCTAAAGATTTATGCTTTAGCGATTTTGATGGGATTGATTCAGTTTGGTTTCTATAATTTTCTACATCCTCTTGTGAGACCAGATGGTTTCTTTCCACAAAATATGATGCTGTCGTCATTTGCTATCTTGCTCGTTGCTCTTCAAGGTATCGCTTGGATTCAAGAAAAGAAATATCTAAAAGGAATCCCAACCTTACTTTTCCCATTGCTGCTTCCATGGTTATTGGTACCTTTTTATCTGTTAGGTCAAAACAAACCAGTCTTTACTTTATTCATAAATTTACTTAATTACACAGTGTTTCCAACTCATACGTCTATCAGTGATGGAGGAACATGGTTGCTGTTGACCGGTATCGCTATGTATCTTTGTCATCAGAATCTTAAGAAAGAAGTGCTTGCTTTTGTGAGTGTTAGTCTTGTTTGGGCACTCATGGCGATTGTTTTAGGTAGCCTTTCTATTCACGATTTAATGTTTAAATACATTGAATGGATGGAAATATTTGCAGCTCCTTTGATGCTTTGTTATAACGGTCAAAGAGGGAATGGGTCAAAATATTTATTCTATGTCTTTTACCCAACACATATTTATCTACTCTACGCCTTGTCAGTTATCTTCTATAGATGATATGATAAAGGTAATTTTGTACGAAAGGAAAGCTTATGGCTCAAATACTTGTTATTGATGATCAAGAAGATATTGTGAAATTGGTTGTAAAAGCTTTAGAGCTTAAAAATCATAAGGTGACGGGGTTTACAAGTGTTTTAGATTTGGATAAGAACTCGTTGCCACGGTTTGACCTGATATTACTAGATATCATGATGCCTGATGTTGACGGTCTCCAGTTTTGTCATGAGATTCGTGATCAGGTGGATTGCCCCATACTTTTTATTACAGCCAGAACGCAAGAAGGGGATATCGTTCAGGGATTGTGCTATGGGGCGGATGATTATATTTGCAAACCATTTGGGGTTAAAGAACTCCAAGCGCGTGTTGCGGCACACTTGAGACGTGAAAGTCGTGAACGTCACCATAAGCTTTCACTTGGTGATTTTCAGTTTGATTTGTCAGCTCAGGAGCTTTATGTTGAGAATCAGTTGTTAGATTTGACTAAGTCGGAGTACGGTATTTGTCAATTTTTGGCTGAAAATAAGGGCCAAGTCTTTTCAAAAGAACAAATCTACACGCATTTGTACGGCTATGAGGATAAAGGAAGTCCAACAGCAGTGGCTGAACATATTAAAAATATCCGTGCAAAGCTCAAAGATGTTGGGCAAAATCCTATTGAAACAGTCTGGGGGATTGGTTACAAGTGGCACTAATTAAAAAACGAGAACACTCTCTAAGAACAATCTTGTTATCTTATGTCGTCAGCCTGACGGTCCTCTCGGCAATCAGCAGTCTTCTTATTTTGTATTTGTTCAGCTTGTCTTATCGTTTTGGCGTTGTGATTCCAGCAAATCAGGTAGAAAGTGATTTGTCTGCTGTCAGGAATGATATTGAAACTTCTAAGGTCTTTAATCCAGATGTCTTGCCCGATGGTACTCGCTATGTCTTTTTAACTAGGGAATTTAAGCTTAAGAAGTCTAACATGCCAGTTAACTTGCAAGAAGAATCCTTACTAAATTACCAATTCAAGAATGCTCACGGTGGGATATACGGCTATTTTCAGTCTTTTGAACGGTCAGATGGTATAGTCATTGTCAACTATCAATTATCACCTAGGTATCATAATGCGTGGATGAATCAGCATTTTCCCAATGCTGATCTATTGATGATTGGCTCAATGATTGTATTCATTCTCCTCATATTTGTTATTTTAACTTTTTACTATGCAAATAAATTAAGTCAGCAGCTTAAACCTATATTAAAAGTTACTGAAAAAATTTCCCAACAAGACTTGAATTTTCAAACCTACCAGTCTACAATTAAGGAATTCAATCAGGTTTTAAGTGGCTTGGATCACATGAGGGTTGCGCTCCGTGATTCTTTGCTGGAAAATTGGAAGGTAGAGCAAGATAAGCAAAATCAGATTTCTGCCCTGACACATGACTTAAAGACACCACTGACAGTTGCTCGTGGTAATGCAGACCTCTTAGCCATGACGCCCTTGGATGCGGAACAGATGGACTTATTAGAACATTTTCAAAAGGGGATTACACAGGTTGATGCTTATGTTAAAGAGTTGTCTGAACTCAACAAAACGAGTTTGACGAAAACCTTGACGCTTGAAGACATTTCGGTTAGGGAATTTATTGAAGACATTTACGATCAAACCTTGTCACTAGCTCAAACCAAACAAATCAATGTAGCATTTGACAAGAAGGAGATTAAGAAAGCAATCATAGGCCATTGGGACAGGTCCTTGTTGAATCGAGCTTTTATGAATATTGTTTCAAATGCCGTAGAGCATACACCCAGTGGCAGTCAGTTGCTCCTGACCGCTAGGGTAGAAGAAGATGAATTCAAGTTTATCTGCCTTGATTCTGGCCATGGATTTTCCCTTGAATCACTTGAAAAGGCCACTCAGCTCTTTTATCAAGAGGATAAAAGTAGACAGAGCCGCAATCATAGTGGACTTGGTCTGACTATTGCTAATGATATTATTCGCTTACACCATGGTGGTCTTGCTCTTTCGAATGACGATAACACGCATGGTGCTAAAGTGACTATCACTTTACCCCTTTAAATACAGATGACTCCTAGTCGCCAGATGAGGAGTTTTTTGCTATACTACTAAGAGTAAAAATGTAGAAAGATTTGTGGGGGCAGGATTTTATCTTGTTCCCGAAGAGGTATTAGTGTCATGTCTCAATCAAAAGCAGATTATATTAACGTGATTGGAGCTGGTTTGGCCGGATCCGAGGCGGCTTATCAGATTGCCAAACGTGGTATTCCAGTAAAACTTTATGAAATGCGTGGGGTCAAAGCAACACCACAGCATAAGACAACAAATTTTGCAGAATTGGTTTGTTCTAACTCTTTCCGTGGCGATAGCTTGACCAATGCTGTGGGGCTTCTTAAAGAAGAAATGCGTCGCTTGGACTCTATCATTATGCGTAATGGAGAAGCTCATCGTGTGCCAGCTGGTGGTGCCATGGCGGTGGACCGTGAAGGTTATGCAGAAGCAGTAACAGCTGAAATTGAAAATCATCCATTAATTGAAGTTATCCGTGAAGAAATCACAGAGATTCCTGATGATGCCATTACAGTTATTGCTTCAGGTCCTTTGACTTCTGATGCTTTAGCTGAAAAAATTCACAAGCTTAACGGTGGAGATGGGTTTTATTTCTATGATGCCGCTGCACCAATCGTTGATAAAGCGACTATCGACATGAACAAGGTTTACCTTAAGTCACGCTATGACAAGGGTGAAGCAGCTTATCTAAACTGTCCAATGACCAAGGAAGAGTTCATGGCCTTCCACGAGGCCTTGACAACAGCTGAAGAAGCTCCTTTGAATTCCTTTGAAAAAGAAAAATATTTCGAAGGGTGTATGCCTATCGAGGTCATGGCTAAACGTGGTATCAAGACAATGCTCTATGGCCCTATGAAACCTGTTGGTTTGGAGTATCCTGAGGATTACAAAGGGCCACGTGACGGCGACTTCAAGACACCTTATGCGGTTGTTCAGCTTCGTCAGGACAATGCGGCTGGTAGTCTATATAATATTGTTGGTTTCCAAACCCACCTCAAATGGGGCGAGCAAAAGCGTGTCTTCCAAATGATTCCAGGTCTTGAAAATGCTGAATTTGTGCGTTATGGGGTTATGCACCGCAACTCGTACATGGATTCGCCAAACTTACTCAAACAAACCTTCCAATCAAAATCAAACCCTAATTTGTTCTTTGCGGGACAAATGACTGGTGTTGAAGGTTATGTTGAATCAGCGGCCTCAGGTTTAGTTGCTGGAATCAATGCAGCCCGTCTCTTTAAAGGTGAAGAGGAACTTATCTTCCCTCATACAACAGCTATCGGAAGCCTCCCATATTATGTGACACATGCTGAGAGCAAACATTTCCAACCAATGAATGTTAACTTTGGTATTATCAAAGAGTTGGAAGGTCCACGTATTCGTGACAAGAAAGAGCGTTACGAAAAAATTGCTGAGCGTGCTCTTAATGATTTGCAACCTTTTATTCAAGCTTAGACAACATTAAAATCCCTTACCGAATTCGGTAAGGGATTTTTCAGATCTAAAAGTATTCATTTAACCAAAGAATTTCTTAGCGATATCTTGACCTTGTTTAATTTTAGCCCATTGTTGTGGTGTTGCCAACTCATTACCTGAGTCACATGAGGCGAAACCACATTGGTGAGAAAGGAAGAGACGCTCTTTAGGAAGGATTTGACTAGCTTTTTCAAGCAAGTCAAGAACACGTTCTTCGTCATCAAGTTCAGTTGTTTTAGATGACAAAAGTCCTAGTACAACTTCAGCTTTGCTATCTTTGAGGGCTTCGAGAGCCTTGATATCACCAGCTGTATCGCTGTCCCATTCAAGGAAGAAGCGATCATAGTGTTGCTCTGCCAAGAACTTCTTAGCAATGGCTTCGTAAGTTCCTTCGGCAGCAGAACGGCTTTCATAGTTACCACGACAGTTGTGTGTCCAAACCGTTAAACCAAGTTCGTGGGCATAGTCTACAACCTCGTTATTGATAGCTACAAACTCATCAGCCAATTCTGCCAAATCAGAATTACCTTCCGCAAAGAAACTTGCAGGGTTTGAGGGGTCAAAGAGTTCCCAGAGACAGTCGTCAAATTGAACAATTTTTCCACCTACAGCCTTGTATTCTTCCAAGAATTCTTTATAGGCATTAATCAAACCTTTTTTGAGGTCTTCGTTTGTTTCATATACTTGACCAGGACCAGCCAAACGGTCAAAGATAGCAAGTTCAGTATAAGCATGAGCCGGGCCCCAGATAGTTTGCTTAGTATCTTCATCACCAGCTTCAGCCTTAACCAATTTGTAGATATCTAGATAATGGTGGTTTTTACCTGAGAGTGGTTCGGTGATACGAATACCAATATCTTTACGAGTCTCATATTGTCCGCCGTCGTGATCTTTAAATGTATAGCCATGCTCTGCAATATAACGTTCAATACCTTTGAGACCCCAGACAAAGTCCAAGTGCCACATAGAACGCCCAAACTCACCATCAGTAAGGATGTCAATACCATTAGCCTTTTGGTCAGCCACAATTTGCTTAATATCTGCGGTTTCAGTTTCTTGATAACCAGGGAGGGCATCGTAGAAAGGATACTGGATGTCGTCACGGTGCTCGATTTCGTCCTTGTATTTACGGAGATCTGCAGGACGAAGGAGAGAACCAACTAATTGAAATTTAGATTTTGTCATAAAATTACCCTCAAAATATCATTTTATTTCCATGATACTTTTTATTTGCATTAATGAAAAATAGTTAATTTCTTTCTGAGGGTATAGTTTTAGACTATATAAGGTTTTACCCTGCAAAATGATACTTCCTATGGTAAAATGAAAAGAAAACAATGAAGGTTGGGAACATGCAAAAAACATTCTTTATTATTAAACCAGATGCTGTTAAACGCCATCTAATTGGTCAAGTGCTTGATCGAATTGAGCGACGTGGCTTCGTTATTGAGCGTATGGAGATGCTGATGCTTGATGAAGAACGTCTTAAAGAACATTATGCCCAATTGGTTGATAAACCCTTTTTCCCTAGTATTTCTGAATTCATGATGAGTGGCCCAGCAGTTATTGGTATTATGTCTGGCCCTGGTGTTATCAAGTCATGGCGTGATATGATGGGAGCAACTAATCCTGGGGATGCTACTCCAGGAACGATTCGTGGAGACTTTGCAACTGCACCAGATGGGGACATGATTCCAAATATTGTTCATGGTTCTGATTCAGAAGAATCTGCGGCTCGAGAAATTCAGATTTGGTTTGGTGAGTAAGATGGATTTAGTACAGATTCAATCTGATTTAGCTAAGGGTGGACTGTTAATTGATGTCAGAAGTCCAGAAGAGTATTCAGAAGGTCATGTTAAGAATGCCCTCTTGATTCCTCATACACAATTTTTTTCTGCTGAGATTCCAGCTGAAAAAGACGCTTCAATTTACCTCTATTGTAAAATGGGGCCTCGTGCAGAATTCGCTGCATCAGTTCTTAAAGAGCGAGGATATACTAAGGTGACTAACTTGGGTGGCTTGGACGATATGGAAGCACTAGGTTTTGAATTTGAAGAATAATAGGAATAAGGTCACCCAAGGGTGGTCTTATTTGTTTTCAGAAAAGTTTGATAATTACTTGACTACGTTTTCATAAAGGAGTAGAATTTTAATTGAGTTAAGACAAAGCCTATGAAAATGACTTTGCCAGAACTTGACTAACTTAGCGTATTCCAATTGAGATAAGGCTCGGTATTAAGCCAGTGACTCAAATTGGTAGAGGAGGATTTCGTATGTCAAAAGTTGCTATTGTTACAGGTGCAGGTCAAGGTATTGGTTTTGCGATTGCAAAACGTTTGGTTGAAGATGGTTTTAAAGTCGGAGTATTGGACTACAACGCTGAAACTGCAGAAAAAGCGGTTGCTGAATTGTCAGCAGACAAAGCATTTGCGGTTGTAGCTGATGTATCTAAACAAGCTGAAGTAGCAGCTGCTTTCCAAAAAGTTGTTGATCACTTTGGTGACTTGAATGTTGTTGTTAATAATGCCGGTGTGGCACCAACAACACCACTTGATACTATTACTGAAGAACAGTTCCAACGTACATTTAACATCAATGTCGGTGGTGTTATCTGGGGTGCTCAAGCTGCACAAGCACAATTTAAAGCACTTGGTCATGGTGGTAAAATCATCAATGCGACTTCACAAGCCGGTGTCGTAGGTAACCCTAACTTGACTGTATATGGTGGTACTAAATTCGCAGTGCGTGGTATCACTCAAACTTTGGCGCGTGACTTGGCTGATTCAGGTATTACTGTCAATGCATATGCGCCAGGTATCGTTAAGACTCCAATGATGTTTGACATTGCTCATGAAGTTGGTAAGAATGCTGGTAAAGATGATGAATGGGGTATGCAAACTTTTGCTAAAGATATTACTCTCAAACGTTTGTCAGAACCTGAAGATGTGGCAGCAGCAGTTAGCTTCTTAGCTGGACCTGACTCAAACTACATCACAGGTCAAACCATCATCGTGGATGGTGGGATGCAATTCCATTAAAATAAAAGGAGAGCGAAAGGCTCTCTTTTTTTGCTTGATAAAACATAATATTTCTGATAATATAATCGTAATTAATTATGCTTTAAAAGGAGCCTTTCTATGTCAGATATTTTACACTATATTATAGAGCACCCATTTTTTAGTCTCATTCTATTGGGAATTGTTGTACTAGCCTTCGGTTTAGCTCCATTTTCAAGTAGTTCTACAGAAAACAAGCGCTCGGCAATTATTAATAAGCACTACAACGATACTTTTAAGAAATAAGAAGGAGTAAATGCGGTCAGAAAGCAGATATTAGAGATAGGCAAAAGCCTGTCTTTTTTGTATAATAGAAGGTAACGATTAGTTTTTTTATAATCACAAGTAAGAACTAGGAAAGATAAAAATGCCAAATATTGAAGAATTAAAACAACGACAGGAGAAGATTCGTAACTTCTCTATTATTGCCCATATTGACCACGGTAAATCAACCCTTGCTGACCGTATTTTGGAAAAGACTGAGACAGTATCAAGTCGTGAGATGCAGGCGCAACTCCTTGATAGTATGGACCTCGAGCGTGAACGTGGTATCACTATCAAACTAAATGCCATTGAGCTTAACTATACAGCTAAAGATGGTGAAACATATATTTTCCATCTTATCGACACACCAGGACACGTGGACTTTACTTATGAAGTGTCACGTTCTCTTGCTGCCTGTGAGGGTGCAATCTTGGTGGTGGATGCTGCTCAAGGGATTGAAGCGCAAACACTTGCCAATGTTTACTTGGCCCTAGATAATGACTTGGAAATCTTACCAGTTATCAATAAAATCGACCTTCCAGCCGCAGATCCTGAACGTGTGCGTACAGAGGTTGAAGATGTTATCGGACTAGATGCCTCAGAAGCTGTGCTTGCATCAGCTAAAGCTGGTATCGGTATCGAAGAGATTCTCGAACAAATTGTTGAGAAAGTTCCTGCACCTCAAGGTGAAGTCGAAGCGCCTCTCCAAGCCCTTATCTTTGACTCTGTTTATGATGCCTACCGTGGGGTTATCCTCCAAGTGCGTGTGGTTAACGGAATGGTTAAACCAGGCGATAAGATTCAAATGATGTCTAATGGCAAGACCTTTGATGTTACTGAGGTTGGTATCTTCACGCCTAAAGCTGTTGGCCGTGACTACCTTGCGACAGGAGATGTTGGTTATGTAGCCGCCTCAATTAAGACGGTTGCGGATACTCGTGTCGGTGATACAGTAACACTTGCAGACAATCCAGCCGCAGAACCACTTCATGGTTATAAGCAAATGAACCCAATGGTATTTGCTGGTCTTT
Organism: Streptococcus sp. ACS2; assembly: GCF_000525585.1. Taxonomy (NCBI): domain Bacteria; kingdom Bacillati; phylum Bacillota; class Bacilli; order Lactobacillales; family Streptococcaceae; genus Streptococcus; species Streptococcus sp. ACS2. Next base: position 104,051 of record NZ_JALT01000026.1, on the reverse strand, counting down.
ATCCTATTGAGTCAAATAAATATAACGACTTGCGTGAGGCACTTGAAAAGCTCCAGTTGAACGATGCCAGTCTTCAGTTTGAGCCTGAAACGTCTCAAGCCCTTGGTTTTGGTTTCCGTTGTGGTTTCTTGGGTCTTCTTCACATGGATGTTATCCAAGAGCGTTTGGAACGTGAGTTTAATATTGATCTCATCATGACAGCACCATCGGTAGTTTACCATGTTAACACTACTGACGGTGAGATGCTTGAAGTGTCTAACCCATCTGAATTCCCAGATCCTACACGTATTGATGCCATCGAAGAGCCTTATGTTAAAGCTCAAATCATGGTTCCTCAAGAGTATGTTGGTGCAGTTATGGAGTTAGCACAACGTAAACGTGGTGATTTTGAAACCATGGAATATATTGATGATAATCGTGTTAACGTTATCTATCAGATTCCACTTGCCGAAATCGTCTTTGACTTCTTTGATAAATTGAAGTCATCAACTCGTGGTTATGCAAGCTTTGACTATGAATTGTCAGAATACCGTCGCTCACAATTGGTGAAAATGGATATTCTTCTTAATGGTGACAAGGTCGATGCCCTTAGCTTCATCGTGCATAAGGAATTTGCCTACGAGCGTGGAAAACTTATTGTTGATAAGCTTAAGAAAATCATTCCACGTCAACAATTCGAAGTGCCTATCCAAGCGGCTATCGGTCAAAAAATTGTTGCCCGTACAGATATCAAAGCCCTTCGTAAAAACGTCTTGGCTAAGTGTTACGGTGGTGACGTTTCGCGTAAACGTAAACTCCTCGAAAAACAAAAAGCCGGTAAGAAACGTATGAAAGCTATCGGTTCGGTTGAAGTCCCACAAGAAGCCTTCTTGTCAGTACTTTCAATGGACGAAGATGAGAAATAAAAGTAATAGTCAGAATGTGATGTTCTGGCTATTTTTGTAAAACAGTTATGATAAAGAAGATTTTAAAGTTTCCCTTCTCGAAGCGTGGAAAGATTTATACTGCGACTATACTAATGCTTTTCTTTTTAGGGAATACATATACAAAGCACAAATTTCATGAAAAAGCTGTAGAAGAGTTACAGATGGCTCTAAAAGCTGATAAAGTAACTTCTAATGAGATTTTTGGTAGTCGTCAACAATATGTTGCCATTAGTCATCAAGAACCCACTTACTATAATTCTGAAGATAATGTAGCTACTGAGATGATTGGTAGAAATCATCTTGTTCGCTATTACGACACCATGAGTAGTCTCCATCAAGCTCATTTGGTAGTTTATGATATCAACAAAAATTTTGAAAAGAAAATTATTAATTTGACCCCATATTTGAAGAAAATAAAAGATTTTAAAGATATTAAGGAGTTGGCTGTGTCTTTAAGATCGATTGATGGTTATGATTATGTTTACTTGGAGAATTCTCAAAGTGGCAAGAAATTTGCTTATAATCTAGATACGAACCAATTTTTAAGTAGAGACCTGCCTGATTATTCTTATAGTCTGGATGAACTGCTTTATTTTGGTGATAAGAATTCTGCTCGTAATCAGATGAATGATAGCACCATGTGGGGATATTTAAAGAGAGAAGGAAACTTGGATGAGCTTTTAAGGAAGTCACCAGCCCCAGAGGACAGCTATTTATCTGCTCATCTAAATGTGATCCTAGAGATTGATAATGTAGATACTTCAAAACAAGAGAATCAAATTAATCTATTTAAAGAAAATTCTGAGGTTAAGCATATTTACGAAGAGGCTGTTAATCAGACAACAACAAACAGTGATACGTTAAAGAAATTTAAACTATTGACCCGTCAAGGTAAGGAGGGAGATTTTCCGGCCGGTCCAACTGAGCCAGTGAAAAGCCCCCTACCTTATAAACCAAGCGAGCCAAAGAGAGTTCCAGAATTTAATGTTTTTCCTGATTCTATTTTTCCTCTTAAAACCCTAAGTTTTAGTGACATTCTTAATAAGAAGGCTCAACAAGATTATCAGAAAGACTATCGAGCTTACGAAAAAGCACGTCAAAAAGCCCAAAAAGATTATGATAGGAAATATGATGCCTATAAAAAGAAGTTAGCCAAATATGAGTCTTATAGAGATAGGGAATACGATAAACAATCACAAATTTATTTTTCCCCTGAAGAGCAAACCAATGATATCTTACATTGGTTGGGAACAAATGGAGAGCAAGCAATTGTAATTTCTGTAGAGGACGGTGCTGGTATTAGGAAGGAAATTCATTCTTTTGCTGATTTAAAGGATTGGGTGGATAAACATGATTACGATTCCAGTATTAAGTCAGACTTTAGAGACTACAAAGGGGTTGACTAAGTATTCTTGAATGCCAATGAGGCTTCTACAAACCCTACACAAGCATTTTTCTCAGCTTTAGGCTATAATAGACAAAAAGGAATCTTGGGAGGGCCACTATGGATATCATGAGTTTTATCCCCAGTCAGCGACAGGCTATTCTGGAGCGTTTTCAGCAAGTGGAGGCCTTGAGATTAGGCGCAATTCGTATTGAGTTGAAGGTTGCTAATCCTGTTGGCATCATCTATGAGTGTTTTATTTTAGCAGGGGAGAATTATTTTTCTGATCAAGCAGTGATTTCCTTCCGCATTCTCTATGAAAAAGACCTGGAACGCATTTCTTTGGATGTCGTAGATATCCCTGGTCGCTCAAGCTTGTCTAATTATCTCCAGTTACTAGAGATTTTTGAAGGCTTGCAAAATTATCTTAATCGAGAGTTTGCTAAGGTAAAAAATACATGAACATCTGATAGTAATCAGGTGTTTCTTTTTGTGATGGAAGTTCAAAATTTCACAATCTTTTTTTCACAAGATTGTCTGAAAACTGTGCTATAATAGTAACAGAATTGTGAAGTGATAAAAGTTTGTGAAAAAACGAGCAGACTTTGACACTTTGTGACTTATACTTGAAAGGAAAATTGGCTCTATCATTTTAGGGCCAGAAGGACTGTGTTCATGTCAGAAGAAAAGCAATTGTATGGTGCGGATTTAGTGGTTGATAGTTTGATCAACCATGATGTTGATTATGTCTTTGGGATTCCAGGTGCAAAAATTGATAGGGTTTTTGATACTTTGGAAGATAAGGGACCTGAATTGATTGTTGCCCGTCATGAGCAAAATGCTGCTTTTATGGCTCAAGGTGTTGGACGAATTACAGGTAAACCTGGTGTTGTTTTGGTAACATCTGGTCCTGGTGTATCCAATTTGGCTACTGGATTGGTAACAGCTACAGATGAAGGAGACCCTGTTCTTGCTATTGGTGGTCAGGTTAAACGTGCAGACCTTTTGAAACGTGCCCACCAATCAATGAATAACGTTGCCATGTTAGAGCCAATTACTAAGTATGCAGCTGAAGTACATGATGCTAACACCCTTTCCGAAACAGTAGCAAATGCCTATCGTCATGCTAAATCAGGGAAACCCGGCGCAAGCTTTATTTCAATTCCTCAAGACGTGACTGATGCTCCGGTCAGTGTTAAGGCTATCAAGCCTATGACGGATCCAAAACTTGGTTCAGCATCTGTTTCTGATATTAACTATCTCGCACAGGCGATTAAAAATGCCGTATTGCCAGTCTTACTTTTAGGGAACGGTGCCTCATCAGAAGCTGTAACTTACTCTATTCGCCAGATTTTGAAACATGTTAAATTACCAGTTGTTGAAACTTTCCAAGGTGCTGGTATCGTGTCACGTGACCTTGAAGAAGATACTTTCTTTGGTCGTGTTGGTCTTTTTCGTAACCAACCAGGGGACATGTTGCTTAAGAAGTCGGACTTGATTATTGCCATTGGTTATGACCCAATTGAGTATGAAGCACGTAACTGGAATGCTGAAATTTCAGCACGTATTATCGTAATTGATGTTGAACCTGCTGAGGTGGATACTTACTTCCAGCCAGAACGTGAATTGATTGGTAATGTAGAAGCAACTTTAGATTTGCTTTTGCCTGCTATTCAAGGCTACAAATTACCTGAAGGTTCAGTCGAGTATCTTAAAGGGTTAAAAAATACAGTCGTCGAAGATGTTAAATTTGATCGTCATCCTGAAGAAGGTACGGTACATCCGCTAGATTTGATTGAAGTATTACAAGAACAAACAGATGATGATATGACAGTTACCGTTGACGTTGGTAGTCACTATATCTGGATGGCTCGTTATTTCAAATCTTATGAACCACGTCATTTGCTTTTCTCAAATGGGATGCAAACTTTAGGGGTTGCTCTTCCGTGGGCCATCTCTGCAGCTTTGGTTCGTCCTAAGACAAAAGTCATTTCTGTTTCTGGTGACGGTGGTTTCCTCTTCTCAGCACAAGAATTGGAGACAGCAGTTCGATTGAAATTGCCAATTGTTCATATTATCTGGAACGATGGCCATTACAATATGGTGGAATTCCAGGAAGAAATGAAGTACGGTCGATCATCTGGGGTTGACTTTGGTCCTGTAGATTTTGTAAAATATGCTGAGAGCTTTGGAGCGAAAGGTTATCGTGCAACAAGTAAAGAGGAGTTTTCTAGCTTACTCCAAGAAGCCTTGGCTCAAGCTGTAGATGGACCAGTCCTTATTGATGTTCCAATCGACTATAAAGATAATATTAAACTCGGCGAAACTATTTTGCCAGATGAATTTTACTAAAAAGAGGGTGTAGACATGTCTGAAGCCATAAAATTATTTCAATATAATACTTTGGGAGCCTTGATGGCTGGGCTTTATGGAGGTACTTTAACAGTTGGTGAATTGTTGGAGCATGGAGACTTGGGTCTTGGAACATTAGATTCTATTGATGGGGAGTTGATTGTTCTTGATGGTAAAGCCTATCAAGCTAAAGGCTCTGAAGGTAAAGTCGAAGTGGTAGAAGTTTCTCCAGATGAAAAAGTTCCCTATGCAGCAGTCGTACCTCACCAAGCTGAAGTTATCTTCCGTCAACGTTATGAAATGACTGATAAAGAACTTGAGGATCGTATTGAATCTTACTATGATGGGGTTAATCTCTTCCGTTCTATCAAAATTAAGGGTCATTTTAAACACATGCACGTGCGCATGATTCCTAAATCAAATGCGGATATTAAGTTTGCTGATGTTGCCACTCGCCAACCTGAGTACGAGGTAGATGATATTTCAGGTACCATCGTTGGTATTTGGACGCCAGAAATGTTTCACGGTGTGAGTGTTGCTGGTTATCACCTTCATTTTATTTCAGACGACTTGACATTCGGTGGTCACGTTATGGACTTTGTTATTGAAAATGGTATTATCGAAGTTGGACCAGTTGACCAACTCGATCAACGTTTCCCAGTTCAAGACCGTCAGTATCTCTTTGCTAAATTCAATGTCGATGAGATGCGTGAAGATATTACCAAGGCTGAATAAAATATTTTAAAGATATCAATCGATTATAGTTAGAACTTTCCTAGATGATTAGGAAAGTTTTTTTGTTTTTATAATTATTTCGATATCGAAATAGTTGACAGATGTAACGAAAAGTGATACAATGACTGTAATGTTTCGATATAGAAATAAAAAGGAGACAAAAATGGATAAGATGACAGGAGGCTACCAAGCTTTACAGATACGCTTGTTGAACGGGCGTATCTTTCAAAAACTCTTGAGCAAGGAACCAGATGCTCAATACCGTAGTGAACAGGGGAAAATTTTAACAGTCTTATGGCAAAAAGAGCAAGGAAGGGCAACTGCAACTGATATTGCTCTAGCGACGGGACTAGCTAATAACACATTGACTAGCATGATAAAGAAGTTGGTCGAGCAAGGCTTGGTTAAGATTGAACAGAGTGACCAGGACAAGCGCAAGAAGTTTGTAGTCTTGACGGAATTAGGTTGGGCGCAAAAAGAAATTGGAGATCGCGTCAGTCAGGAACTGGGAGAGATATTCTACCAAGGCTTTTCGGATAACGAAATCCAAGAATTTGAGGAGTATCAAGAGCGTATAATCTCAAATCTAAAAGCTAAAGAGAAAGAACTTTAAAAAAATAGGGAGTACCTTATGAAAGCAGTTGTTGTGAGCAGTCCAGGTGGACCAGAGGTATTAGAAGTTGTCGAACGACAAAAACCAATTTTGAAGGCCGGTTGGACCTTGGTGAAAATTCAAGGATTTGGCATCAATCACAGTGAAATTTTTACCCGTCAGGGTTTATCGCCGTCAGTTCAATTTCCTCGTGTGTTAGGAATTGAGTGTGTCGGTCTTGTGGAACAAACGACACGACCGGATTTGAAGATTGGACAGCAAATCATTTCCATTATGGGGGAGATGGGGCGAGCTTTTGATGGAGGTTATGCAGAGTATACACTTCTCCCAAATGAGCAAATTTATCCAATCAAGACAGAACTTGATTTGGAAAGCTTGATTGCCCTTCCTGAGACATATTACACAGCTTTTGGTGCTTTTCTTAATCTCAAGATTGAGGAGAAAGATTGCGTGTTAGTTCGCGGAGCAACCAGTGGTGTAGGAATTGCTTTTGCTAAACTGCTTAAAGGAAAATTTCCTGAGATTCACTTGGTAGGAACTAGCCGAAATTTAGCCAAGGAAGAGCAATTGAAGGCGGTTGGTTTTGATCAGGTAATTTTGGAGAAGGATGGCGTTCTGCAAAGTGAGGAGTCTTTCACAAAAATTCTAGATCTAGTGGGACCTCGCCATATCAAAGATAGTATCCATCACTTAAGTGATGGAGGAATTATCTGCTCTTGTGGTCAATTAGGTGGCCAGTGGACCTTGGCTGATTTTGATCCAATTGTTGAATTGTCGAAGAATGTTTATTTAACGACCTTTTATTCGGGGAATGTTTCAAATGAAAAGCTCCAAGAGTTGATTGATTTTGTGGAATTGTATCAAGTGGATGTCCGGCCTGAGAAGGTTTATAAGCTAGAAGAGATACAAGAAGCGCACACCTATCTTGAAAGTAGCCAGTCCTTCGGGAAAGTAATTGTGAAAATTGAGGAAGAATATGATTGAATATAAAAATGTAGTCCTGCGCTACACGGATACAGACATTTTAAAAGATGTCAATCTCCATATTGAAGACGGAGAATTCATGGTGCTAGTGGGTCCTTCAGGATCTGGAAAAACCACCATGATCAAGATGATCAATCGTCTTTTGGAGCCGACAGATGGCAATATTTATATGGACGGAAAACGCATCAAGGACTATGATGAACGAGAGTTACGTCTTTCTACTGGTTATGTTTTGCAGGCCATTGCTCTCTTTCCAAATCTAACTGTCGCTGAGAATATTGCTTTAATTCCAGAGATGAAAGGGTGGACTAAAAGCCAAATAGCCTCTAAAACAGAAGAACTCTTGGACAAGGTAGGTCTGCCTGCTGCAGAGTATGCAAATCGCAAGCCAAGTGAGTTATCTGGTGGGGAGCAACAACGGATTGGAATTGTGCGGGCCATCATTGGAGAACCAAAGATTCTATTGATGGACGAGCCCTTTTCAGCCTTGGATGCCATTTCTCGCAAACAGCTACAGGCTCTTACCAAAGACTTGCACAAGGAGTTCGGCATGACCACTATCTTTGTTACACACGATACCGATGAAGCCTTGAAATTAGGCGATCGGATTGCGGTGCTACAAGAAGGAGAAATTGTGCAGGTGGCGGATTCTGAGACCATTCTAGCCCAACCGGCCAACGACTTTGTGGCAGATTTGTTTGGAGGTGCTCACAATGTCTAAACTACTTACAACCTTTCAAGAACGCTTTGGAGACTGGCTCACTGCACTGGGGCAACATTTGCAACTGTCGTTACTGACCTTGCTCCTTGCTATTTTTCTAGCTGTTCCATTAGCTATTTATTTAAGTACACGCAAGAGAGCCAGCAACTGGGTTTTACAGGTAGCTGGGATCTTCCAGACCATTCCTTCCATGGCCCTTTTGGGGCTCTTCATTCCCATCATGGGAATCGGAACACTTCCGGCCTTGACAGCTCTCGTCATCTATGCCATTTTCCCCATCCTTCAAAATACCATCACCGGTTTGCAGGGGATTGATCCAAGTCTAGAAGAAGCAGGGGTGGCCTTTGGGATGACCAAGTGGGAACGACTCAAGAAGTTTGAGATTCCCTTGGCCATGCCCGTCATCATGTCTGGGATTCGGACAGCAGCTGTGATGATTATTGGGACAGCTACCCTAGCTGCCTTAATTGGAGCTGGGGGACTCGGTTCCTTTATCCTTCTAGGGATTGACCGCAATAATGCCAGTCTGATTTTGATCGGTGCCCTGTCTTCAGCCTTCTTGGCCATCGCCTTTAACCTTCTTCTCAAATGGATGGAAAAGGCTAAATTGCGGACCATCTTTGTGGCTTTTGCGGTAATGGTTATCGGATTGGGAGTATCTTATACACCAAGTTTTCTTCCCAAACCTGAAAAAGAAAATCTGGTCATCGCTGGGAAGTTAGGTCCTGAACCGGAAATTCTAGCCAATATGTACAAGATTTTGATCGAAGAAAACACGGACATGACAGTGACTGTTAAACCAAATTTTGGCAAGACCACCTTCCTCTATGAAGCTCTGAAAAAAGGGGATATTGATATCTATCCAGAGTTTACAGGAACCGTGACCGAAAGTCTTCTCAAGCCGGCGCCGCAAGTCGACCATGATCCAGAAGCAGTCTATCAAGCGGCTCGAGATGGGATCAAGCGACAAGACAACCTGGCCTTGCTCAAACCCATGGCTTATCAGAATACCTATGCTGTCGCGGTGCCTAAGAAAATTGCCCAAGAGTATGGCCTCAAGACCATTTCAGATTTGAAAAAGGTGGAAGGACAACTCAAGGCAGGATTTACCTTGGAGTTTAATGACCGAGAGGATGGGAACAAGGGCCTGCAGAAAGTCTATGGTCTTAATCTACAAGTCTCCACTATGGAGCCAGCCCTTCGCTACCAGGCTATCCAGTCTGGTGAAATCCAGATAACAGATGCCTATTCAACGGATGCCGAGCTTGCTCGCTATGACCTTGTGGCCCTAGAGGATGACAAACAACTCTTCCCACCTTATCAAGGAGCACCCCTCATGAAAGAAGCTCTTCTTAAGAAACATTCAGAATTGGAAGGCATTCTAAACAAGTTGGCTGGTAAAATCACAGCAGAGCAAATGAGCCAGATGAACTACCAAGTGGGAGTAGCAGGTAAACCGGCTGCCCAAGTCGCACATGATTTCTTGGTAAAAGAAGGTGTTATTAAGAAATAATGGAAAATTTGCACAAAAAGTAACTTTTTAAATAACTATTTTAGTTACTATTTGTCTGTTTTCTATCCTATTTTCAGATATAATAAAGATAACAAATTAAGGAGCCCTTCATGCCAATTAGTCAATATACGATTTCACAATTTATCGTAGATGCTTTTACAGATACCGTTTTTAAGGGGAACCCAGCTGCTGTTTGTCTTCTGGACGAATGGTTGTCAGATGCTACCTTACAGAATATTGCCAAAGAAAATAATCTCTCTGAGACGGCTTTTACGGTTAAAAAGAACGGCTATTACGATTTACGTTGGTTTACTCCCGGTGGAGAAATCGATTTGTGTGGTCATGCTACTTTAGCAACTGCCTTCGTTCTCTTTCAATTTATAGAAGTGGATGTTGATAGTCTAACCTTTACAACTCAGAGTGGGGAGCTTTTGGTAACCAAAAGAGGAGAGCTATATGAGCTGAATTTCCCAGTTTACTCGATGCACCAAGTTCCAGTAACAAGTGAGATGGAAGAAGCAATCGGTGTCCGTCCTCTTGAAGCGTGGCTTGGAAGAGATCTAGTGTGTATCCTCCCTCATGAAAATGATGTCATTGCTGCGACCCCAGATTTCGATAAAGTTAAAGCATTAGATGGCTTACTCCTAAATATCACAGCTAAAGGAAGCAAGTATGATACTGTGACTCGAAGTTTCGCTCCAAAATTATCAATCAAGGAAGATCCAGTTTGTGGCTCAGGACACTGTCATGTTATTCCTTTATGGGCTAATAAGTTGGCTCAAGCAGAATTTAGTGCCTACCAAGCCTCTGAAAGGAGTGGACTCCTCCTTTGTCGTATAAAGGGAGATAGGATTTACCTTGCAGGTAAGGCTGCCCTTTATGGCCGTGGTGAAATCTATATCATGGACTAAATTTCGGTCAATGACAACAGCTCAGAAATATTAGTGATAGTAAGTAAAACAAAATCCCAATCGAAAGATGTCTAGCTGAGCTAGGCATTTTAAATTATTTCATATTTCTTGAAGAATTTTCAGAAAAGACTTGACAATTTTGAAAATAAGCGTATCATATAGAGTATGAACTTAGAAATAGTAATTTTACTATATTAATCTATGTCGACTACGGTTGGTATTGTGAAAAGACTAAATAGTTCTATTAACTATTCTATAGAGCGTTGCGTCCGAAAGTCATTCCTGACACGGCTCTTTAAAAACAAAAGGAGAAGATTATGAAAACAGAACCGATTCATCGTACCAGTATGTGGAAATTTAAGTTAAGTGCTTCCACCATGACTTTGATTCCCGCTGCCGTGGGGATTAACTATGTTGCCAAAGCCTTGGCGGAGGGGTTAAAGTTGCCCGTTTGGCTGGGGTCTTTGGGAACCTTTCTTGCCAGCATGTTGGCTGGGCCGGTTGCCGGTGCCATCAGTGGTTTCATCAACAACGTGATCTATGGGCTGACCTTATCGCCAATTTCAACCGTGTATGCGATTACCAGCATCGGAATTGGGATTGCTGTCGGAGTTTTGCACGCCAATGGGTGGTTCTCGTCAGTGCGACGAGTATTTGTTTCTGCTATTATTATTGCCATCGTTTCAGCTGTCATTTCAACGCCACTCAACGTCATCTTTTGGGGTGGTCAGACCGGTATCGCTTGGGGTGACTCATTGTTTGCGGTAATGGTCGCCAATCATGCACCAGTGTGGCTGGCCTCATTTACCGATGAGTTTGTCTTGGATATTTTGGATAAAGTCTGCGTGGCCTACCTGGCATTCTTCATCTATCGTCAGCTGCCGAAGCGGATGGTGCACTTCTTTAGCGGTGATAAATGATGACTGATCAAACATTGATTTCTGGAGCGCCACGGGTCAAGCTCAAGTGGTACCAGGTGATCGATCCGATTACTAAGCTCTTGTTCATCTTGGACATGACGTTGTTGAGCTTTGCCAGTATGAATTTATTGCTTCAGGCCGGATTAATTCTTGTCGCAACATTGCTATTGTTATTTTCCAAATTGAGTTCTACCATCTTTAAGGCGCTGGGATTCAGCCTGTTTCTGATTTGCACCATGCTGATCATCCAAGGGTTATTTTACAGTCGGAATCAAACTGTGCTGTTTTCTGTGCTTGGGGTGTCGTTCTACAAAGAAGGCCTGATTTACGCCACCACTCTGGGTTGTCGAGTATTGGTGATTATTTTGACCAGTGGCTTTTTTATGGTGACCACGAGTATTTCAGAAAACGCGGCCTATTTGGAACTGTCCGGATTGTCTTATAAAACCGTCTACGTTCTGATGTCGGTGTGTTATATTTTGCCGGAAATGATGCGCAATATGCGGAAAATCCAGCAGGCACAAAAAGTTCGCGGAACCAATCCGCAAAAAACGTTGATTCAGAAATTAAAGTCAGTCCTGCCGGTTCTAATTCCATTGGTGATTAAGACCTTGGATCAATCGATGGCGCGGTCGATTTCTCTCCAACTGAGAGGTTTTGATAATCCCAACCGGACTGTCAGAACCTCCCAGCGCGTGTATCGCCTGTCGCGGACGCTGCACATTGGTCTGACTGGATTGGCAATTTTATTAATTGGGTGGAAGATATGGAAGAAAATAAACGGATTGTAATTGAAAATTTGACCACCCGTTATCCGGGTACTGAGCAACCACAACTTCGTCAGATTAACGCGGAGGTTCATACCGGCCAGGTGGTTGGGATTATCGGGAATAGCCACTCCGGCAAATCGACTTTGTGCCGTGTGCTAGCAGGGGTCATTCCCAAAATTGTGTCTGCTGAGATTGAGGGCGACTGGCACATGTTTGGCCAGCGAGTGTCCGACAATTGGCCCGTTTATAATGCCATGAATGGAGTTGTACTGCAAAATCCAGCTGGCCAACTAAGCGGGTTGGCAGACACGGTTGCCGATGAAATCGCCTTTGACTTGATTAATCAGGGAATGGCTGAAGGACTGATTCAAAAACGGGTTGAAGAAGTTGCCACGCAAATGGGGCTGATTGAACAGCTGAATTTGCGTCCCGAGAGCCTTTCCGGTGGTCAGATCCAGCGGTTGGCAATTGCCACGGCGATTGTGGCTAATCCGGCTGTTTTGATTATGGATGATCCGACCAGTCAGATGGATCCCCTTGGCCGCCGGCAATTTTTCCAATGGCTGGCCCAAGTCAAAGAGACAACTGTCTTCATTGTCACCAGTGAAATTGACGATTTGTGCGAAGTCACCGACGTTGTGTGGGTGCTGCACGAGGGTCAATTGGTAGCCCAGGGCAGGCCGGGTGAGGTGTTTAATCATTTGGCAGCTGACTGGCAGATTCCAGCCCCGACAATCCAGCAACTTGCTCAAAAAATGGATTGGCACTTGGCTGATGGCCGGTATCCGGTGAATGGCGCTGATCTGAAGGAGGCTTGTTATGTCCACAATTGAACTGAACCACCTGACGTTCACTTATCCGGAACGGTCCTTTAGCTTGGATGTTGAAGACAAACACTTCGCCGATCCGATGGTGGCGATTGTCGGCCAAAATGGTGCCGGCAAATCAACGCTCTTCAAATTGTTGACGGGCTTGCTGACACCACAAACCGGTGTGATTAAGATCGATGGAGAAAATTTTAATGATCTTAAACCAGTCGAAAAGTTACTGAAGGTTGGGATTACTTTTCAGAATCCTGACGATCAGCTTTTCAACCCGACCGTTCAACGAGAGGTGGAGTGGAGTGTCGCGCAGGTCATGGATGACCACGACACGATTACGAGGCGGGCTTTAGCGGCTCTAAAAAGAGTTGGCTTGGATGATAAAGCAGCTGAAAGTCCATATGACCTGTCATTGTCGGAACGCAAGCTGTTGAGCGTTGCCACAGTTTTGGCAGTGGATCCGGCGATTTATTTATTTGATGAGCCGATGATGTCGCTTGATTGGGAAAGCCGGCGCAAGTTGACCGCAATTTTCCATCAGTTGGCTGATTCGGGCCACCAAGTTGTGACCATCACCCATGACATGGATTGGGTCGCCGCCGAGTTTGAGTCGGTGTATGTTATGGAACACGGGAAGTTTGGCTTCGCCGGCAGTCCACGGGAATTGTTCAGCGATCACGAACTTGTCCAGCGAGTGGGATTACTACCACCGCGGATTATGGACATAGCAGAGTCGCTGGGTGATTCACAGACATATTTATCGGTTAATGATTATTGCCAGAAAAATCGAGATGTATAGAAAAAGTCACCTCTGCGGGTTTTCCAGGTTGAAGGATTAACTTCAGCTTCTGGCAAGAACTCACGGTTCTTTTCTACCATTTGTCAAGTCTATCAAGGCTTTAAGTAAAAAAAAGAGATAAGACAGTATCTATTCTGAGGTTACTGTCTTATTTTTAACATTTTTTGATCTATCAAGCCCAGTTCAAAAAAGAACAGCAGGAATTTGTTGCCCGTAAATTGGATGTGGTGGGATGGATTAAGTACTTATCAATTAGTGTGCTTTGGTGGTTAACCTTTGGTTTCATTTACCAATCCGTTGGCGCCAATCGTCCGTTCCGTGATTCTATTACTGATGCGACAAATGGTGTTGGTCAGCTCTTGATGACAGCTGTTTACCGTGAACAATGGATTTTTTGGGCTGCCACTAATGTTTTCTCTATCTACTTGTGGTGGGGAGAAAGCTTACAAATTCAAGGAAAATACTTCATTTACCTTATCAACAGTTTAGTTGCTTGGTACCAATGGAGCAAGGCAGCTAAGAAAGCTTAGTACTGATGTTTATCAATTAATAAGAGGATCCAGTAGGGTCCTTTTTTTGTGTTTTTACAGTGAAGCAAAAGTCTTGCTTTTCTTTTTATTTGTGTTATACTTGTTCCTGTGCCGGATACAAGTTATCTAAAGGAGTTTATATGGATACGAAATTTTCAGTAGCCTTGCACATCCTAACCATGATTAGTGAGAGCAAGGATACCTTAAGTTCACAAGCTCTGGCTGAGAGTGTTGGGACCAATGCGAGTTATATTCGTAAGGTGATTGTCTTATTGAAAAATGCTGGACTAATCCAGTCTCAGCAGGGAAAAACGGGCTACCAACTTAGTAAATCCCCAAAGGACATCACCTTACTTAACATTTATTTTGCGACACAAGAAGTCAGCCACATCAGCCTATTTCCCGTTCATCAAAATAGCAATCCCGATTGCCCAGTAGGGAAACATATCCAGGCTGCCGTTTCACCACTATTTGCTAGCGCTGAAGCTCAACTTGAGAAGGAACTAGCCCACCAAACCTTAGAAGATGTCATTAACAATCTTTATAAAGAAGCCAAACAAAAACGAAACTGATTTGCATGCAGATCAGTTTTAAAAAGACTAGACTTGTATCTTTGTCAGATACAACAAAATAGAAAAGAGAAGACAATGAAAGCTGCACAACATACTACTTATAACAAAAAGAATATCACTCTTAACATCACAGAAATCGCTACACCAAGTATCACAGACAATGAAGTTTTGCTCAAAGTCACCGCAGCTGGTGTTAATCCTCTGGATAACATGATTTCCCGAGGAGAAGTCAAGATGATCGTTCCTTACAAACTCCCACAAACTGCGGGAAATGAAGTGGTCGGTATCATTGAAGAGACCGGTAGACAAGTCAAAAATCTCAAAGTTGGAGACCGTGTCTTTGGACGTCTCCCACTTGATCATATTGGCGCCTTTGCAGAATACGTCGCTGTCGATAGCCAAGCCTTAGCCAAGGTTCCAGACTATCTATCAGACGAGGAAGCCGCTGCTGTGCCTTTGACTGCCTTGACCGTTATGCAAGCCTTAGACCTCATGGGCACTCAAGCTGGCAAAACTATCTTTATCTCTGGTGGTACTGGAGGTGTCGGTGGAATGGCCATTCCGATTGCCAAGGCTAAAGGTTTGACAGTCATCACCAATGGGGCTGGAGATAGTGCTGAGCGTGTATTAAACTTAGGAGCAGGCCGCTTTATCGATTACAAAACAGAGGATTATACAAAAACGGTTAGCCAGGTTGATTATGTCCTCGATACCCTTGGGGGCGCTGAGACTGAAAAACAAATGTCTATCATGAAAAAAGGTGGTCAGCTTGTTTCCCTCCGTGCGATGCCAAATTGTGACTTTGCCAAACGCATGAACCTGGCAAAATGGAAACAGATCCTACTTGGACTAGCCGGTCGCAAATTTGATAAGATGGCTGACAAATACGGCGTTCACTACCATTTTATCTTTGTAGAAAGCAATGGCGCTCAATTACAAGAGGTAGCTGACCTCTTTAGCAAATTGGAAATCAAGCCATCTATCGATACAGTCTATCCATTTGAAGAAGTGAATAGCGCCTTAGACAAGGTCGCTAATGGTCGCTCGCGTGGAAAAACAATCCTCAGCTTTAAGAAATAAAAGGAAAAGACAATGCCATATCTTACAACTAAAAATCAATACATCACTGTCCAAGGAAACAAAATCGCCTATCGCGAACTCAGCAAAGGCCAATCAAAACTACCTCTTCTGATGCTGGTCCATTTGGCAGCAACCCTCGATAACTGGGATCCAAAACTCTTGGACTTGATTGCTGAAAAACACCATGTGATTGTGGTCGACCTTCCTGGTGTCGGAGCCAGTCAAGGCAAAGTGGTGCCAACCATTTCTGGAATGGCTGAGCAGACAATTGCCTTTGTAAAAGCCCTTGGTTACGATAAAATCAATCTCCTAGGTCTTTCTATGGGAGGTATGATTGCCCAAGAAATGGTCCGAATTAAGCCTGATTTGGTCAACCGTCTTATCTTGGCAGGAACAGGACCTCGGGGAGGAAAAGAGGTCGATAAGGTCACAGGGAAAACATTTAACTATATGTTTAAAGCTGGACTCGAGCGCATCGATCCTAAACGCTATATCTTCTATAACCATGATGAACAAGGAAAAATCGAAGCCTTGAAAGTTCTCGGACGAATGGGAATGCGAACCAAAGAATTTGCGGACAAAGACATGAGTGTGCCTGGTTTCTTGACTCAACTTAAAGCTATTAAACGTTGGGGGAAAGATTCTCAAGACGACCTAACATTTATCACCCAACCAACCTTAATCGTCAACGGCGACCAGGATATGCAGGTTCCAACGGAAAATTCTTATGATATGCATGAGAAAATAAAAGATAGTAAGCTCATCATCTATCCAAATGCTGGTCACGGTTCGATCTTCCAATATGCAGAAGAGTTTTCGAAAGAACTCATTGCTTTCTTGGAGGACTAATATGGTCAAAACCATTCTAATAACAGGTGCTACGGATGGTATTGGTAAACATTTGGCAAAGAAACTGACTAGTGAAGGCCATCATGTCATCCTTCATGGTCGCAATCCTCAAAAACTTGAGTTGGCGCTTCGAGAGGTTCGGGCCGTTTCCCTGAGAGGAAGAGTTTCAAGCTACTTGGCAGATTTTTCAAAATTAGATGAGGTTTATCGATTTGCGGAGGAAATCAAGCGTGACTTTCAAAGGATCGATGTCTTATTTAACAATGCAGGCCTGTATGTAGGAAAAGAACGAAAAGCGAGTGCTGAAAATGTCGAGTTGACTTTTATGTTATCCGTTCTCGTTCCCTATATGTTAACAACTGAGCTAAGCCCCTTGTTAGAAAAAACGCCTGATGGCCGTGTCATTAATACCTCTTCCTATATGCATCATTTTGCCAAGGTTAAGGATTTGGACTTTGGATTTGAGAAAGAATACAATCCAGGATTGGCTTATAATAATTCCAAACTCTATACCATTTGGATGACACGCTATCTAGCAAGAGATTTCTTTTTAAAAGGTTCAAACATCACTATCAATGCCTACCATCCTGGTCTTATCTCGACTAACTTGGGGAATGATTCTAGTGATGAAAAGACGAAAAAGTCTCTCTTTGAACGCTTGTTGAAGTCTCTTTCGAAAGATCTAGATCAGGGAATCGAAACAGGTTATTATCTCACCTTGTCAGAGGAAGTCAGGGGCTTGACTGGCTACTATTTTGATGAAAAGAAAGTCAAGTCGGTATCTGAAAAAGGCTATTCATTTGAAAAAGCACAGAAATTAATGGATTACTGCCTAGAAAAGATTAAACTGTTTAAAGAAAAGCAAGATTTTTAATTCCTTATTGATTTCGTAACTACCAAAAAACTCAAGTTTTCATTGATAAAACTTGAGTTTTTCTTAGATAAGGGCTAATAAAGTGGTAAGAATCAGAGCAATTCCGATCCGAATGACATGGTGGGCTAGATGGAAGTTTTCTTTGTGCTTGCCATTCCAATAGGCTCCGTAGCAAATTACCCCACAACCAATCATCCAAAGAGATAGTGCGACAATCGAGAAAAAGAAGTAGAGGAAGAGAGACAAAGTCGCAAGGCTACTTCCGATGAGGAGAAATTGATTTCCTAGAGTGTGATTTCCTTTTTTAACTTCAGAAAGGGAGGCCAACAAATGAAGCAGGACAAAAGCAAGCGCTAAGAAGACTGTGATGATGCTAAAGATTAGATAAAGTGACATAGATGTTTCCTTTCTAAGATATGATTGTCTGAGTGCTATTTTTTATGACTGATTTTATGAAGAATCATAAATGATACTAGAAGATTTAAAACGATAACCAGTAAAGTCAAAAAAGAGAAACCATAGAGTTTGACTGAAATTTCAATTTTGAGAAATGCGATGGAGAACAAGCTCGTTAAACTGCCCGTTAACAAGCCAGGAACATATTTTCGAAGGACAATTGTCTGAATCAGATGTCCGAAAATATGGTAGATATAAGCAATTACAATGGTTGCGTAAATAGTATAGTTGCTAAACTGATAGCTAAGAAAAAGTGATAGAAGCAGGATCAGAAACTGCTCCAAGACAATGGCATTGAAAGTAAAAGGAGTGTAATAAGAAAGGAATCGAATATCTGGAAACTGTGCTGATAGTTTTTTGACAAAGGAGGGCATCCATATGATTTCCTCAAGTTCGTGAAGCATGAATAAGGCTGGAAAGAGAAAATAAAATTGAGTGAGGGTCATTAAAAAAACTTCTTTCTAGTTTGAACCAACTTTCAGTATCTCCAAATAAAACTGGACAGCTTCCTGCTCGCTATAGGACTTGCCTTTTTTCAACCACCAGCTGAGGGTTTCAATGAAATGGCTGACGACCAGATGCTTGAGATAGGAGTGAGGGATGGTTGGGTGCGATTGAATCAGCTCCTCGGCAACCATTGGATAGACATCATGTTCTAGCTCTTTTCGCAGTTGCCGGATAAAATAATCATTTTTGGAGAGTAAGAGACTGGTTACATGGTCTTGATTTTTCTTAAAATGTTGAAAGATATGTGCTAGGTAGTCTTGTGGAGAGAGGTGTTGAGCACGCTCAAACAAATGGTGAAAGAGTTTTTGGCAGAGCTCATCCAGTAGTAACTCTTTGCTCTCATAATGGCTGTAAAAGGTCGAACGTCCTACATCAGCCAAGTCAATAATCTCCTGAACGGTGATGGTCTCATAATCTTTTTGGTTAAGTAAGCGCAAGAAAGCTTGATAGATGGCTTTTCTAGTCTTGGTAATGCGACGATCTTGTGCAGTCATATGGACACTATGAACAAACTGTTCAGTAACGTACACAGCGAACGGTTTGCCCCTATCCTTTCTGTTGATAGTATTGGATAATAGATAATGAACATGATGTTCATGAATCTATTATAACAAAGGAAGAAATATAATGAAGACAAAATATGCGGTTTGGTTGACTTTTTTATTAAATCTAAGCTTTGCCATTGTTGAATTTATTGCGGGTGGAATTTTTGGTTCTAGTGCAGTTCTCGCTGATTCGGTCCATGACTTTGGAGATGCAATCGCCATTGGCATCTCAGCTTTTCTAGAGAGCATTTCCAATCGGAAAGAAGACAGCCATTACACCTTGGGCTACAAGCGTTTTAGCCTTTTAGGTGCCATGGTGACCGCTGTGATTCTGATGACAGGGTCTGGTATGGTGATTTTAGAAAATGTAAGCAAGCTTTTCCACCCACAGCCCATCAATGACGAAGGGCTTCTTTGGTTGGGAATTATTGCTATCAGTGTCAATGTGCTGGCGAGTCTGGTCATTCGCAAGGGGCAAACCAAGAATGAATCCATTCTCAGCCTGCACTTTTTGGAAGACACCTTGGGTTGGTTGGCCGTCATCTTGATGGCCATTGTTCTCCGATTTACTGACTGGTATATCCTGGATCCGCTCCTGTCCCTTGCCATTTCCTTCTTTATTCTATCAAAAGCCATTCCACGTTTTTGGAGCACGCTCAAGATTTTCCTGGATGCTGTACCAGAAGGGGTGAACATCCAGAAGATAAAGACGGATTTGGCTGAATTGGACCATGTTGCTAGTATCAATCAGCTCAATCTCTGGACCATGGACGGCTTAGAGAAGAATGCTATTGTCCATGTTTGTCTGGAGCATGTCAAGCATATGGAGGTCTGTAAAGAGTCTATCCGCACCTTGCTTAAAGACTGTGGCTTTCAAAATGTCACCATCGAAGTGGATGAAGACCTAGCAACTCACCGCGCCCACAAGCGAAATATCGAAGAGCTGGAAGCAGAAAGTGAGCAGCAAAACCATCATTAAGGTTTGTTTTTAAACTCTTAAAGTCTACCTTTAAGAGTTATTTTGATACTAAGTTCCCTAAAGTAAGCCTTTTCATGCTAAAATAGAATAAACGTGAAACAAGGAGTATTTATGAGTAAGAGAGCTGTGTTGATGATGACCTTTGGGTCACCAGAAGAGATTACCTATGAAGGAGTAGCGGAATTTTTCACGAATATCCGACGTGGTGTTCGTCCTGAACCACATGAAATTCAGACTTTATATGACAATTACGTACGAATTGGCGGAACTCCACTTCAAAGGATAACTAGAGAAGAAGTGGATCTGGTTGCTTCTGCTCTTGGAGAACACGCATCAGTATACTTTGCTAATAAATTTTCCCGCCCTTTTATCACTGATGTAATCAAAGAGATGGAGAATGACGGAATTGAAGAATGTTTGTGCTTGATTTTAGAGCCTCATTATTCTTACTATTCTGTCATGGGATATGAGAAATTTTTAAAAAGTGAGCAGATTAGGTTTCAAATTATCAAGGACTGGTACCGTGAACACGACCTACTCTACTATTGGGCTGATGAGATTCGAAATATTTTAGATCAAATTAGAGATGACAGCTATAAGGTGATTTTTTCAGCTCATAGTGTCCCAGTTTTGGCCCTTGATTTTGGTGATCCTTATATAGATCAGATTTATGACAATACTCGCTTGATTGTGAAAATTTTAGGCCTTGAAGAAGACCAGTATAACAATACATGGCAGAGTGAAAGTGATATTGGTATCCCTTGGATTAAACCTGATGTCTTAGAATACCTTCATGATGAGAAGGAGCACCCTGACCACTATATTTTTGTCCCGATAGCTTTTATTAGTGAGCATATTGAGGTTCTTTTTGATAATGATGTGGAGTGTAAGGAGCTTTGTCATGAGCTTGGTGTGACCTATCACCGTCCTCCTATGCCAAATAGCGATACTCGTTTGATTAAAGCCCTTCTTTCAACCATTCAGTCTCATATAGACGGTGACTATCGTTACTATCATCCTCAACTAGAGACTTTTGATGAGTTGGAAGCTCCTTCAAACACAGGACAGATTTTAGAAGAGGAAGAAGATATTCAGATGCCTGATTTCGTCAAAAAATTGATTGCTAAAAAAGGTCGAGAGAATGTCAAGATGCCATATCTAGTTAAGAAAATGCTTGAAAAGAAGTATGGGAAAAAATATGATTAAGTAACTAAATATGACCGTAATAGGGAGTGATTGATGTGAGCGATTTCTTGTTAAAAAGTATATACTATCAGTAACGAAAGAATAGAGGTTATTAAATGAAATCAGCAGTTTATGTCAAAGCTGGGCAGGTTGGTCTAGCAGAAATTGATCGCCCGCAAATCGTAGCAGCAGATGATGCCATTATTCGCATTATTCGCACTTGCGTTTGTGGATCGGACCTTTGGAGTTACCGTAATCCGGAAATGGAAGAAGGACATAGAAATAGCGGTCATGAGGCTATCGGAATTGTCGAAGAAGTTGGCGAGGAAGTTACTACAGTAAAACCAGGTGACTTTGTCATTGCCCCTTTCACACATGGTTGTGGACAGTGTGATGCCTGTCGTGCTGGTTTTGATGGCTCTTGTGACAACCACCCAGGTAATAACTGGTCTGGGGGCGTGCAGGCTGAGTATATCCGTTTCCACTTTGCCAACTGGGCCCTTGTCAAAATTCCTGGGCAATCTTCAGATTATAGTGAAGACATGCTCAAGTCACTTTTGACACTGGCTGATGTCATGCCGACGGGTTACCATGCGGCGCGTGTGGCTAATGTGCAAAAAGGTGACAAGGTGGTCGTTATCGGCGATGGGGCTGTTGGGCAATGTGCTGTCATAGCAGCTAAGATGCGTGGAGCTTCACAAATTGTCCTTATGAGTCGTCATGAAGATCGTCAAAAAATGGCTTTGGAGTCTGGTGCGACTTCAGTTGTTGCTGAACGTGGCGAAAAAGGCATTGCCAAAGTCCGTGAAATCCTCGGGGGAGGAGCAGATGCAGCTCTCGAATGTGTCGGTACAGAAGCAGCGGTAGATCAAGCTCTTGGAGTCCTTCATAATGGTGGTCGTATGGGATTTGTTGGTGTTCCACACTATGAAAATCGTGCCATTGGATCAACCTTTGGACAAAATACAACGATTGGTGGCGGACCAGCCTCTGTCACAACCTATGATAAACAAGTTTTGTTAAAAGCTGTTCTTGATGGCGACATCAATCCAGGCCGAGTCTTTACGACAAGTTATAAATTGGAAGATATTAATCAAGCCTATAAAGATATGGATGAACGTAAGTCTATTAAGGCTATGATTGTGATAGAGTAACGAATTAAGTCGATCACTTTTGATTGCGGAAAAGAATTTTATAATTGGAAATCTATTTCGAATGCACATGACATTGATATTTTCTTTGCGGATCCAGGATGTCCTGGGCAACAAGGTCTCAATGAACATTCTAATGGCTTATTAAGACGAAATGGACTACCTAAACAAATGGATTTTACGAATATTTCTCAAAATTATTTATCAGCTACAGCTGATAAAAGAAATAGAATTCCTAGGAAGTCTTTGAATTAACAAACACTATACCAAGTTTTTCTCTGTTACATGAAAAATCTAACTTAATTTGACAATTTAGGGAGATAAAAATAGGGAGTGAAAAAAGCCCAATCAGACAGATCTTCAAAGGAAGATTTGTTTTTTTTTTTTAACTTTGGGTTGACAAATGTAAACCTTAGGAGTAGAATAACATTGTAAGGTTTACAAATGTAGATTTAGAAAGGAGAGGTCATGCAAATTTCCAATGCGGAATGGCGCATCATGAAGATTATCTGGATGGAAGGCAAGCAGACCAGCACGGATTTGATCGCCGTCTTGTCCGAGCGCTTTGACTGGTCGAAGTCGACCATCAAGACCCTCTTGCTCCGCTTGGTGGAAAAGGGGTGCTTGACTAGAGAAAAAACAGGCAAAGCCTTTGTTTACTCGGCATTGTTGACGCAGGACCAGAGTTTAGACTTGGTGGTTGAGGAGGTGAAAGACAAGGTTTGCTCAAAAAGAATTGTCCAGGTGCTTGAAAACTTGATTCAGGAGAGTGACTTTACGCTTGCAGATCTTAATCAGCTGCAGCAGGTCCTGGAAGAAAAGAAAGCAGAGGCTGTCGAAACAGTCCCTTGCAATTGTATGTAGTAGAAAGAAGGAAATTTCATGTTTGGATTGTTAATTAGTATTGTTTGTTTACTTGGGGTTGCTTTTATTGCTTGGTGGTTCTTTGCAGAGCATGAAAAGGTAAGCGGCCACGCTCGTCAGAAATCAGGTTATCAAGAAATTGAAGTCGAAGTCATGGGGGGCTATTCGCCTGAAACCATTGTCCTGAAAAAGAATGTTCCAGCCCGGATCATCTTTAATCGCAAGGATCCATCTTCATGTCTGGCTCAAGTGATCTTTCCAGATTTTGGCGTTCATGAAGATTTGCCTTTAGGTGAAAAACATGTCATTGAAATTACGCCAGAAAAAGCGGGCGAATATGGGTATTCATGTGGAATGAACATGATGCATGGTCAAATGATTGTGGAATAAAGGAGTTAGGTATGGTAGAAAAACAAAAAGCAGTTGTGGAAAACGGAGTGCAAAAGATCCGTATTACAGCAGAAAAGGGCTATAGTCCCAAAGAATTTCAACTTCAAAAAGGGATCCCTGCTGAAATCACCTTCCATCGGGTCAATCCTTCCGGCTGTTACAAGGAAATTTTGTTTGAAGATCAGGGAATTTTAGAGCCTTTGGAAGTCGGTGTGGATAAGGTGATATCCTTTACCCCGACAGAAACAGGGGACTTTGAGTTTTCATGTGGAATGAAGATGCAAAAGGGTTCCTACACGGTTGTGGAAAAACGCCGTCGTGTCTTAAGTTTACGGGGTCGCTTTTGGATTACTAGTATCTTTACCCTTCCTTTATTGATCTTGATGATCGGGATGTGGGCAGGATTTGTATCCCATCCAGTCAGTCGCTGGGGAACTTTTCTAGCGACAACGCCGATCATGTTGGTAGCAGGAGTACCTTTTATCAAGAGTGCCTGGGCCTCATTTAAGAAGCACCATTCCAATATGGATACCTTGGTAGCTCTTGGAACCCTGGTAGCCTATGTCTATAGTGTATTTGCCCTTTTTACTGGTCAGCCAGTATACTTTGAGGCTGCGGGTTTTATCATCTTCTTTATCCTCTTAGGGCAAATCTTTGAAGAACGGATGCGTAACAATGCCTCCGAGGCTGTGGAAAAGTTGTTGGATTTGCAGGCAAAAACGGCTCAAGTTCTCCGTGATGGGAACTATGTCGAGGTGGCGGCAGAAGATATCCAAATTGATGACTTGATTCGGGTCCGTCCTGGGGAAAAGATTGCGGTTGATGGGACGATTGTAGAAGGAAGTACGACCATTGATGAGTCGATGGTGACAGGTGAAAGCTTGCCTGTAGAAAAATCAGTTGGTGATGCAGTTATCGGCTCCACTATCAACAGCAATGGGACCATTCTCTTTAAGGCTGAAAAAGTCGGTAGTGAGACCCTCTTATCTCAAATTGTGGACTTTGTCAAAATGGCCCAATCCAGTCGTGCTCCCATTCAAGATTTGACGGATAAGATTTCAGGTATCTTTGTTCCAGTGGTGACGATTTTGGCCATTGCGACTTTCTGGGTTTGGTCCGTGCTTCTGGGCGCGTCGCTTCAAGAGGCCATGCTCTATGCAGTCTCTGTCCTCATTATTGCCTGTCCTTGTGCCCTTGGTTTAGCAACCCCAACAGCCCTGATGGTCGGAACCGGCCGTAGTGCCAAGATGGGGGTTCTGATTAAAAATGGAACAGTTCTTCAAGAAGTGCAAAAGATTCAAACCGTTGTGTTTGATAAGACAGGGACTATTACTATTGGTCAACCACTTGTAACCGATGTTGTAGGAGATGAAGCGCGTGTCTTGACACTGGCTGCTAGTCTTGAAACTTTTTCAGAACATCCACTAGCCCAAGCGGTGTTATCCCAAGCAGAAGAAAAAGGTTTGGTGTTATCCCCTGTGGAAAACTTCCAAGCGATTGAAGGAAAAGGGGTCCAAGGTCAGATCGACCAGCAGTTGGTGACCTTGGGAAATGGCAAACTTCATGACGGGACAGCGATGGATCCGGAGCTTGAAAAACGGATGGTAGACTTGCAAGAGCAGGCCAAAACAGTGATCAGTTTGTCTGTGGATGGGCAAGTGATTGGCTTGATTGCCATTCAAGATGCTCCAAAGGCCAGCTCAAAAGAAGCGATCAAAAAGCTCAAAGAACGGGGCTTGAAAACGGTCATGTTAACGGGGGATAATGAACGGGTGGCCCAAGCTATTGCTAAGCAAGTGGGAATTGACACCGTCATTGCTGATGTCCTTCCTCAAGAAAAAGCTAGCGCCATCCAAAAACTGCAAGAAGCTAGCAAGGTCGCGTTTGTTGGAGATGGGATCAATGATGCTCCAGCTCTCTCGATCGCAGATGTGGGGATCGCTATGGGATCTGGAACGGATATTGCGATCGAGTCCGGTGGCATCGTGCTCACGCAAAATGATTTGCTTGGCGTTGTGCGCGCCTTTGACATGAGTCAAAAGACCTTCCGTAGGATCTTACTCAATCTCTTCTGGGCCTCTATCTACAATATCCTTGGGCTTCCAATTGCTGCAGGAGTATTTGTAGGACTG
This sequence comes from Streptococcus sp. ACS2, assembly GCF_000525585.1. Classification (NCBI taxonomy): domain Bacteria; kingdom Bacillati; phylum Bacillota; class Bacilli; order Lactobacillales; family Streptococcaceae; genus Streptococcus; species Streptococcus sp. ACS2. The sequence goes on along the minus strand of NZ_JALT01000026.1, from coordinate 78,488 downwards.
GGATTGACCCTCAATCCAGAACTAGCAGGTCTTGCCATGGCCCTTAGTTCTTTGTCTGTTTTGACTAGCTCTCTGCTTCTCAATGTTGCGAAAATTGATTAAATGAAACAAAAAGAGAGTGGGACAGAAATCGGTAATTCGTTAGAATTCGATTTTGTCGTCTCACCTCCGCACAGTTGAGTAGGGCTGTAAAAGCTAATGAAATTAGCGTAGTAGAGCCTACTCAACCACTGCGTCTTGCTCGACAATCCAAAAACAATTAAGAGGCTAGGACTTTTGTCCCAGCCTCTTTTTGTTCGATTTCCTACAGCTACAAGCCTTAGAGGTGCTTGCAAATTATAATAAAATATCCTATTATAAGATAGTTTGTGAGAATTTCTCAAATTCAGCATCTGTTATGTAATAGGGATTGAGCATCTCTGAGCAAATCCTTATACATGTGAATATCTTTGTGTTAAATTAGTACTTTAATCGTTTTCATGAGAATAGTCAGAATAAATTTATTTTCAAGACGAGCTTAACATGGATGATTTCCAAGAGCTCAACCAAAACCCAATGTACAACGGTATCGCTGTTTACAACAAACGTGTCGATTACACAGAACAATTGCCAAAAGTGATTAACGAAGCTTGCCGTGCTGCTGTTTCTAAAAAAGATCCAGCTGTCGTTGAAATTCCAGTAAATTTCGGTTTCCAAGAAATCGACGAAAACTCATACTACGGATCAGGTTCTTACGAACGTCGCTTCGTCGCTCCTGCTTTGAATAAAGTGGAAATCAACAAAGCTGTTGAAATCTTGAACAATGCGGAACGCCCAGTGATCTATGCTGGTTTCGGTGGAGTTGGTGCTGGTGATATCATCACTGAATTGTCACGCATGATTAAAGCGCCAATCATCACAACTGGTAAAAACTTTGAAGTTTTCGAATGGAACTACGAAGGGTTGACAGGTTCTGCATACCGTGTTGGTTGGAAACCAGCCAACGAAGTGGTCTTTGAAGCAGACACAGTTCTCTTCCTTGGTTCAAACTTCCCATTTGCAGAACTTTACGATAAGTTGGATGTGATTCCATTTAAAGAGATGAATCGTTTCATCAAAGAAAATATGTAAGATGAACTAGCTTAAAATTAGTATTGCTAGTAAAAGAGTTTGGGAACATCTTGCTCTTTTATAAAGCAAATCGGAAAGGTATTTATGAAGAAAAAAGCTCTTATTTTCAGTCTTTTAGCAATGTTTGGTCTTGTTTGTGTAGGTGGTTGGTATTTTATTTCCCAAAACCAAGCGCAGGCCGTAAAAGCAGAAGCAAGAAAAACATTTATTCAATCAAGTCGTCCGACCATTTTTTTCCATGGTTGGGGCTCAAGCAGTCGTGCGGAAAGACATATGGCTAATGCGGCTAAAAAAGCTGGTGTGACACAAACCATTATTGAAGCCAATGTGGCTGAAGATGGAGACGTCTCTCTTAACGGGAACATTCCTAAGGATGCTGTTAATCCAATTGTCCTAGTCAATTTTGACAATAATCGAGGTGCTAGCACTCAGGACCAGGGAGACTATGCCCACGCTGTCGTCAAAGCTCTCCAAGATAACTACGGAATTACTGAGATGAATATGGTTGGTCACTCATACGGCAATATGGCCATCGTCTACTATATGCTCCAACACGGCAGTGATAAGACTCTACCTAAGCTGGTCAAACAAGTGGATATCGCTGGTCACTTTAACGGGATCATCGGCATGAATGAACTGGAAAATAACTCTCTAGATGGCGAAGGAAAGCCAACTAGCATGACCGAGTCATATGAAGAGCTCTTGTCTCTTGGAGACAACTATCCTCAAGGACAAGTTGAAGTCCTCAACATCTATGGCAATACAGGTAAAGAGAGTGATGAGCGCGTGACCAATCTATCCAGTCAATCCCTAGCCTATCTGCTTAAAGGTCATGTCAAATCCTACCAAGAAAAGGAAATCACAGGTCCTAACGGCCAACACAGTAAACTCCATGAAACGGCCTTGGTTGATAAGCCTCTAATTGCTTTCTTGTGGGGGAAATGAGTTGATAAGAATACAAAAGATTCTAGAAGAAGCTGTCTACTAGATTTTTTTAATACAATGATTGGGTTGGCAAAGAAGAGAAGTAAAAGAACGAATCCAATTTCATCTGACATTTCATGTAAAGAATGTTAAAATAAAGATAAGATAATGTAATCGTTTACATTAATTGAGTAATGTTATACATATATTCAGAAAATGGATTTTAACAGTCGCTTGTCTTTCTTTTGTTAGCTTTAGATTATAGGAGGTAGAGCTATGAAAAAGAAAATCAATCATTGTTTACTTTTATTTCTCATAATATTTACAGCCTTGTTTTTGATGGGGTTCAGAAAGATGAAGTCTAGTGATTATAACAAGGTCAGAGGAGTTATTGTCGAGAACTGTAATAAAGTGGGTTTGCATGGTAAGGTTACTATCACTAAATTATATTGGACAGCCTTAGAAATACCCACTTACCACGTGACTTATACCTATTCTGAGAAAACTTACGATAACCAGAAAGTAGTATTAGAGCAAAATACGGCTATTTATGAAGACAGGTCAAGTGACTCTTATGGCAATGTTCCAGAATATAAGGAATCGTTTTTGAAGCAGAAATCTGTCCAAAAGGTTGAAAAGAAAATTGAAAAACAATTGAAGAAACAAAAACTCGGTCTTCCTATTAGTTCATTTAGTTTTCTATCTAACTTCAGTCATGATGAAAAGGAGAAAAATCTGGATACCTTAGCCTCAGACAATCTCAAAGAAGGTAAGAAGGACTTTGCAGGTTACTATCAAATTCCATACCAAACCTTGATTGATAAAGAGTTGATTGAGATGGTCATTTATATCGATGATGATGCATCAGTTAAATCACAAGATTTGAAAGATGCTGCTAAAAAGTTAGATGCTAGTAACCTTCCAAATGGTGAATATAGTTTCTATCAATCTAATTTTGAAGATGGACCAAATAATTCAGTCGATTACAATTTTAAAGTTAAAGATGGGAAAGTCGTTTTTTATGAAGACGAGAATCTAGTATTAGAAGATGATGATTAAAGATGAAAGGTCGAAAAAATAACTAGGTTGAGGAATGATAAGTCTTAATTATATTTCTATCCCTAGTTATACACCACTATAGGAGGTAGAGCTATGAAAAAGAAAATCTATCGCATTCTATTCTTGATTCCCTTGCTGCTATCAGTTTTGGTTTTGACGGGTTGCAAGGTGATGATGCCTAGTGATTACATAAAAATTAAGCGAATCATCATCGAAGATTGTAACAAAGTGGGTCTTCATGGCAAAGTTACCATCACTGACTTACATTGGACTCCACTAGAAAGTCCAACTTACTACGTATCTTATACCTATTCTGAGAACACCTACGATGGGCAAACAATAAAATTGGAAGAGAATAATAGGGCTATTCCTGAAAATAGGTCATCTGATTCTCATGACAGTATTCAATTTTTACACTATAAAGAAGTATTTGTGGAACAGAAATCTGTTAAAAAAGTTGAGAAGAAAATTGAAAAACAATTGAAGAAACAAAATCTCGGTCTTCCTATTAGGTTTTTTAGTTTTCTATCTTATTTCAGTCATGATGAAAAGGGAAAAATATTGGATACTATTGCCTCCGAAAATCTTAAGGAAGGTAAGAAGGACTTTGCTGGTTATTATCAAATTCCATACCAAACCTTGATTGATCAAGAGTTGGTTTATATGACTATCTTTATTGATGATAATGCATCAGTCAAAGAACAAGATATGAAAGATGCGGCTAAAAAGTTAGATGCTAGTGATCTTCCGAATGGTAAATATAATTTCTTTTATTCCAATACCAAGGATGAGAATCAAGATTCAATCAGTTATTCTTTTAAAGTAAAAGATGGGAAAGTCGTTTTTTATGAGGATGAGAATCTAGTACTAGAAGATGATGATTAAAGGTGGGGAGATGAAGAAAAGTTATAAATTCTATTTATTTGTTATTATCAAGAATCTTCCTTCTCACGAGCCTTTAAAAAGTGGATAGGAGAGATTATTTCAGAGTATCGTGAATAGATTCTTAACATCAGAAGTTTTTGTCATAAACATTGGATGCTATCATCCAGTGTTTTTATTTTAAAAAAATTCAATATATCCTTGACAAGTGAGTGTTCACTCACTATAATGTCATTTGTAATCAAAAGTGAGTAAACACTCACTAAGGAGGATGCATATGAAAACATTGCTACATTTACAAGATTTACAAAAATCTTTTGGTCAACAACTGGTGTTAAACCACGTTGGTTTTGAATTACAGTCTGGGGAAATCATTGGTCTAATCGGTCCCTCAGGTGCTGGTAAATCAACCATGATTAAAACCATGTTAGGAATGGAAAAGGCAGATAGCGGTATTGCTTTAGTCTTAGAAAATACCATGCCCAATCGTCATATTCTAGGAGATATTGGCTACATGGCTCAGTCAGATGCCTTATATGATGCCTTATCAGGTCAGGAAAATTTGCAATTTTTCGGTAAGCTCAAAGGACTTTCTAAGAAAGACTTGTCATCTGAAATTGCCCATGTAGCTCAAGTGGTAGATTTGACAGATCACTTAAACAAGGCTGTATCTGGTTATTCAGGAGGGATGAAAAGACGTTTGTCACTAGCCATAGCACTTTTAGGAAATCCTCAACTCTTGATATTGGACGAACCGACAGTTGGGATTGACCCTTCTCTTCGAAAGAAAATTTGGAAAGAGTTGATGGCGCTCAGAGACAATGGTGTAGGAATCTTAGTTACAACCCATGTCATGGATGAAGCAGAGCTGACAGATAAGGTCGGACTACTATTAGGTGGAAAAATCATTGCTTTTGATACACCATCCAAGCTAAAAGAATCTTATGGTGTTTCAAGTATTGAAGAAGTCTTTTTGAAAGCAGAAGGAGAATGAAATGAGAACAATTGCCATTGCAAAAAAAGTCATCAAAGAATTGCTACGTGACAAACGGACACTGGCCCTAATGTTTGTGGCACCAGTCTTTATTATGTGGCTGATGAACCTCATGTTTTCGGCTAGTACAACGGTGACTGTTAAGCTAGCGACACGAGATGTGCCAAGTAGTTTGGTAAGTAAGATGGACGACTTAGAACATGTCAGTGTCAAAACCTACAAAGACTTGGATAAAGCCAAAGAGGCTTTAAACGATGAAAAAGTAGATGCAGTTATCTCTTATAAGGATGGGGAATATCATGTAGCCTATGCTAATACAGATGCCTCTAAAACTTCGGTGACCCGACAAGTATTACGCACCAGTATTGCCAGTGAAGACACCAATCAGTTATTAGCCCGTGTGAAGCAATCCCTTCCACAATTACAACTAAAGGTAAAATCTCCTGAAATTAAGGAATCTTATGAGTATGGTAACGAGGACACCGGCTTCTTTGCTAAAATGATTCCTGTTTTGCTTGGGTTCGTCGTTTTCTTCTTTGTCTTTTTGATTTCAGGGATGGCACTCTTGAAAGAACGTACTAGCGGAACCCTAGATCGTTTGTTGGCAACCCCAGTTAAACGTTCGGAAATTGTTTACGGCTATATGTTGTCTTACGGCCTTATTGCCATACTGCAGACAGCAGTAGTCGTTCTAGCAGCCATCTGGTTGTTGAACATTGAAGTTGTCGGAAGCCTGTTAAATGTTATAATAGTTAATGTGGTACTGGCTCTGGTGGCACTAGCCTTCGGAATTCTCTTGTCTACCTTGGCAAAATCAGAATTCCAGATGATGCAATTTATTCCTCTTGTGATTATGCCGCAACTCTTTTTCTCAGGAATCATTCCACTTGATTCAATGGGAGACTGGGCAAAAATGCTAGGGAAATTCTTGCCTTTGACCTACTCAGGTGATGCGATGAGTCAGATTATTCTTTACGGACGTGGACTTGGAGATATTTTACCAAATATTGGTGTTCTACTAGTCTTCCTTGTCGCTTTGACAGCTCTCAATATTGTCGGCTTGCGTCGTTACCGTAAAGTATAAAATATAAATATACGAGGATGAAAATGAGTGAGAGTGTTTTTGAGTCGTTTGAAGCTTATCTAAAGGGTGCAGACTATCCCAAGGGAAAGAAAAAAATCATGCAGGCGGCGGTCGATTTGATTTCTACTAAGAGTTACAATGGGACCTCCACCTTACAAATTGCCAAACATGCGGGACTTAGCCAAGCAACGCTCTTCAAATATTTCAAGACTAAAGAAGATTTATTAACGGCTATTTTGCACCCTGTTGTTCCAGGACTTTTCGGTCGTTTTTTTGAAGAACTTTTAGCCTTAGAAACGACTGAAGAAAAGGTGCATTATCTGGTCCAAAATCGTATGGCCTATCTCAAAACGAATCGTGCTTTGATGAAAATTATTCTTCAGGAAATTTTTTCAAATAAGAAACTGAGAAAAGAACAACTTTATATTTGGAATACTCTTCAGGATAAATTATTAGTACTCCATAAGGAATTGATAGCAGATTCACGAGTGAATCCTGAAATCACAGTTCCTCAAATGGTTCGTATTTGTATAGGTCCCTTATTGGCCTACTTTGCCCAACTCTATATCGTTAGCGACAATAGTGACATAAGAGAAGAAGACTTAAATTTGTTGGAAAAACAGATTTTAGGTGGTTTGTGGAAATAAACGCCGACTGGAATGATATTTCTTAAAATAAAACACAAAAAGGACATATTTCTGACTAAAGCAGATTTATGTCCTTTCTTTTCAGTTATGTACATTGTTTAATTGGTTTTTCTTTGTGATTCTTGGGAAGTAGTTCCTATGAAATCATATTACAGTGGTTATTTTTTGATATAATAATTCTTAAAACTTAGGAGGCAACAGATGATACACAAACATGAAATTCCAATTTTAGAGTTTGATGATAGTCCTCAGACTGTGATTATGCCGACACATGAGGACTTAGATTTGGACTTGCCGGCTAGGTGTATTTACGCCTTTTTAGAAGAAGAAATCGAACGCTATGCGGACTCTGTTGGAGCGGAAAAAGTTGGCGAATTTGTTTCTGCCACCAAAACCTATCCTGTTTATGTCATGACTTACAACGGGAAGGATATTTGCTTGGCTCAAGCTCCAGTTGGCTCAGCTGCAGCTGCACAATTTATGGAATGGCTAATTGGTTATGGTGTAAAGCAAATCATTTCAACTGGAACTTGTGGCGTTTTGGTAAACATGAAGGAAAATGTTTTTTTGATTCCTACTAGAGCGTTGAGGGATGAAGGAGCGAGTTACCACTATGTAGCTCCATTCCGCTATATAGACATGAATAAACAAGCTCTGGAAGCTATTGAGAAAACTTTAAAACAAAAGAAAATCCCCTATGAAGAGGTCATGACCTGGTCGACAGATGGTTTTTATAGAGAAACGCCAGATAAGGTTTCCTATCGCATTGAAGAGGGCTGTAGTGTTGTAGAGATGGAATGTTCTGCACTTGCAGCAGTTGCTCAACTTCGAGGAGCTATTTGGGGATTACTACTCTTTACGGCAGATTCCCTTGCAGATATTGGCAATTACGATCAAAGAGCTTGGGGATCAGAGGCTTTTGATAAGGCTTTGGAGCTTTGTCTGGATATCATTGTTCAGATGTAATCTAGATTCAATAGAAAAAAAGCATGATTGTCTAGTCATGCTCTTTTCATGTATCAATTATTATTTCAAAATATCCCAAAGTTCTTGGGGAGTCTCAGTTACAAAATCTGGATTTTCTGCTAATAGGGTTTCGTTAGCCCCGAATCCCCAGGTCACCGCTATTGTTTTGATGCCAACTGTTTTTCCACCAATCAAATCAAACTTGGTATCACCAACAATGACGGACTGGTCTTTAGGGGCTTGATTTTCAGTAATGGCACGCTGCAAGACATCAGCCTTATGAAAAGCAGCAGGGGTAGATCCATAAATACCTTCAAAATATTCAGTAATCCCAAGGTGTTGGCACATTTCTAGGGCAATGGGTTCATTTTTTGAAGTTGTGATAAAGATTTTCTTGTTAGTGTCTTTACTAAGTTGTTCAAGAACTTCCTTAATGCCATCATAGAGGTGAGCTTCCAATTGTCCTTTGGTTTCATAATAGTCACGATAGATCTTGACAGCTTTGGCAGCACCTTCTTCACTAACCTCTTCTTTAAAGGTTACCTCGAGAGGTGGTCCCATAAAGGTACGAATTTTCTGATCACTAGGAACAGGAAGGCCTAGTCTTTCAAAAGTTTGAACAAAACCATTGTGAATACCCTCAGAACTATCAACGAGGGTACCATCTAGGTCGAAAAAAATATGTGTGAGTGTCATAGAATTCTCCAATATATTCTCTTTGGTTTATTATATCATGATAAAAACGGTTAAAGTGGTTAGGGCTATTTATCATTCTAAAGTTGACATGACTTTTTTATGTGTAACTGTTCGTTCTTGCTTATTTCCAAGTGCCTTGATGCGGGCTTCTAGGAGAATAGGACGTCCTTGAATACTTCGCGTATAAATAAGATCATATTTTCCTAGACTTTTTTGTATATGTCGAAGGAAAGACTCTGCATCTGCCTTTCGCTTTTCAAACATACTTGGAACGGCAAAAAATTCAGTTTGGTCCTTCACTTTGTGACAAGCCTTTAAGATATAGCGTTGATTTTCGATAGGAGCGAAAAATTCAGTCATAGTCTGAGCAAAGATTTCTTTTTCCCTCATGCTAGCACCCTTGAGATAGATGGCGTTATAAATCGCTTGTTTACTGTCTTTTACCACTCTAGGAGCAGATTCTTTAGTCTCAATCTGACCTGAATCCAGCAGAGCTTGATGGATAGCTTTGCCAAAAATTTCCAAACGTTTATAGGGGCTCTTATAGATAAAATATCTTCCCCAAAAGATAGCCAGTACAAGTAGCACAAGTAAGAATATAGGTAGGCTTTGATCAAACGGCTTCCCAACAATCAGATATCTTCCCAAATCAATAATAAAAAAAGTGGCAGCAAGGGCTTGGGAAATAAGAAAGGCCTTCATCCAATCATTAAGGTATACCAACGGTAGAAATTGTTTGTCGACCTCAACTTGGTTGACCACTTCCATTTCTTCGTATAGCGGGAGGGCTTGTTGCCAACGGTCTTTAAGCTCCTGACGTTTTTGAGATAGTGTAATGGCATTTTGATTAAGTTTTTCTAGACCCTTTCGGCTAAAAGTTATTTGATTGAGGTCAAGGCGATCAATACCAGATTCGATAGTAGGCTCTTGATAATGGAGGCCCAGAAACTGTGTCATACGCCGATCTAACAAATCTAAGTCAGGACTAAGTGCATACAACTGCAGCTCTAATGTCTCATCATATTTTTCTTCCTCATCTTGAAAATCAAACCATCTCCTAGGTGATAAATTAATAGAGACCAAATGCCAGATATTACTCGTTTTATTAGGATTGTCTGGCCAGACACGGATGGCACGGCCTCGCATCTGATTACTTAGCATGAAGCTTCCAACAAAACTAGCTAAAATAAGGGAGTTAACACAAGGGGCATCCCAACCTTCGCCCAATAAAGACTTGGTCCCAATAATCACCTGAATAAGCCCTTCTTGGAAAAGCTGAGTAAGGGCAGTCACTAGATCATGGTGAGAACCAGAAACTCTCACCTTAAGATAGTCTTCTTGGCTCAATTGTCCAATAACATCATAGGATAAACAAGAATTAGGAATGAGTCGCTCTAGATGTTCTTTAGCTGAAGTTGGAATAATCACTAAACTTCCTGTCAATACAGCCACAGGTACTGTCCAAGACTGTTCAATCATTTCTCTACGAATAGATTCAAAGTAAGATAACACACCTAGTTGGGTAAATTGTGCACTGTTATCGCCTAGATAAATTTGAAAATCCTTACGTATAAAGTCTGTCAAAACAAGTTGACGGAGATTATTTCCTAGAGACTGGTATTCTGCCTTAAAAATATCTCTAACAGCATTGAGTTTTCCCAATGATTGATTAAGCAGGACATCTTGCTTCTTATTCCGGATAAGTTTAACTTGATTTCTCTCGATAAGACCATTTGCTTTCAAATCACTTTTTAGCTGATTAAAGGCTTCCTCGGTAAATCCATACCAATTTGGGACCTGAAAAATCACGCCATTAAGCAAGGTTTCAAACCACTCAAGAGTAAAAGTTGGCAAGGTTTTTGCAGAGAGAAGTTCTTGAAAACGTTGAGGAAAAGGCAATTCTTTAGACCGTAAGAAAATCAGGGTAGCGGAAAGGTATTTAGGATTAGCCAATAGGTCATCATAGCCAATTTGGCTACTTAGTGCTGGACTAGACTGAATAGTGTTCGAAAAGTTTATATCTCTAGACAATTTAGTTAGAAAGTTAAGTTTCTGCTTATCAAACTGGTCCAATTGTGCACGTTCTTCCTTTGTTGGAAAGGCGAAGTAGACATAGTCCTGGTGAGGACAGAGCGTCCCTTCCTTAACCAGTTCAGGCACTGTAATTTCTTCATCAATCTCACCACACATGCTAATATAACGTTCCCAAAGTGCAGGTTCTCCCTCGTATGGGGGTGTTGCTGTCAAAGAGATCATCTTTATATTTGGAAAAGCTTTATGAAAACTCTCTAAACTCTTCCACCATTCATTTCTTAAATGATGGCATTCATCCAGACAAAGAGTCCCTAAATCTTGGTCCCCAAAAGTTTTTCGAATATCGAAACCTTGAAAATCGAAATGCTCTTGTTGTGACTCATCATCTGTGTCCTCAATAAGACTATCGCCCACGACTTGGTTCATAGCACTGTGCAGTGCCTGATAGGTCGCAACCGTAATCATTTTAGGCCTTTTTAAATCCTGTGAAATGAGTTGTTCTACTAGATTGTCATCACTTAAAAAAGCTTGTTTAATCCGATCTACCCATTGTTGACGGATGGTAACTGTCGGAACTAAAATTAAAGTTGGATTACCAAAACGCTGTATAAATTCAATTCCTAAGGTTGTTTTACCAGAACCAGGAGCAGCCACCAAGTGAATCTTTCCATCATCCATAAAGCTTTCGGCTTTATCGAGAACACGCCGTTGGTACTGTCGCCATTGTCCCTTAAATGAAAGCTGATTTAACATAATTTCCCTCCAATGTTACCTATCATTATAACACAGTTCAGATAACTAAAAGGTTGTTATTAGGGCTGAACAATCCTAATGAAGGATTGTTTTAACCATTAAAACAAAAGAATCAAAAATATAGGCTTGAACGAATCAGTAAGTGATTGACATTAAAGAAGTTTTAAGATAACTTTAAAGTAACGATTTAATCCAATCTTATCGAGGAGTTGCCATGAAAAAAATAAATCTTCTTTATTTATTAGCTATTATGGCCATCATTTCTGGTCTTTTACTGTATTACTTGCCAGACATGACGTCTGGACATAATGCAGAGTCAAATAAAACAAGTCAGACTTTTAAGGAGAAGACGATTGTCCATGATTTTGGTACGACAGAGTTGAAAAAAGCTCCTAAACGTATCGTTATCCTCGACAACCTCTATGGTGAAATCTTGGATCCTCTCGATATCACTCCTGTAGGTGCGACAACTGGTCGAGCTGATAGTCAAGAATTTTCAACTCTCTTTAAGAAACAATACAAGGATGCAAAAGTGGTTTCAGTTGGTTGGCAGGGCAATCCAGATTTGGATAAGATTGCTGAGTTAAAACCTGATTTAATCCTTATGACAGGCGAGCAGGAAGACCTCTACGAGGAGCTGTCTGAAATTGCACCGACTGTTGGCTACCAAATCAACACCGATGAAAATTGGGACTATCATGAAACCTCTCTTAAGGTGGCAGAAATCTTTGATAAACGTGATGAGATGAAGAAGGACCTCGATAGATTGGATGCTAGGGAGGCCGTTTTCGCGGAGAATGTCAAAGCTAAGTTTGGCAACCAAAAACTCATGTATCTGCGCGTGACTGACAATGACATCCGTTATTATGCTTACGGGCATTTTGGTTATCTCTATGATACTTATCATTTCAATCGAGCGGAAACCTTCAATCCAGATGATATGTTCCAAGTTATCGATCCAGATAAACTAAAAGACATTAATCCGGACCTCCTGATTGTTCAAGCAGATTCTCAAGAACTCCTAGATAACAAACTTAAAAATAGCCCTGTCTGGACTAGCCTTAAGGCTGTTCAAAATAACAAGGTCATCTATGCTGATTACTCAACTTACATGCTGGGCTTTGGGATTGTCTCCCAAGAAGCTATTATGAAACAAATCTCTGATGAATGGGGATTAAATTAAACTAAAAACGACCATGACGGTCGTTTTTTTATGTTCAAAAAAGTTTAAGTGACAAACAAGCGTTTAATATGTTTTCTTAAGGCAAAATAGAGCTGAATGGTCATGGGGATCCAAATCAAGGGCTCGCATAGGATAACGCCAAGATAGCCCATAGAAGGAATGACCAAAAGAACAAAAAGAATTTTTCCCAAAAGCTCAATGAAACTAGAGGTTAAAGGTGTCAGTTTCTTACCTAGACCCTGCAGACTATTTCTAAAGATGAAGAGCATTCCTAAAATAGGATAAAAGAGAGAACTGATACGAAGGTAGCGACTAGCATTATCAATAATCACAGCATTATCTGAACCAGAGATAAGACTAGCTAAGAAGGGGCTTGCTACATAGAGGAGGACACAAGCTATGACAGACCAAGTTATAGAAACAAGACAAGATTGCTTTAACCCAGCTACTATGCGCTTAAACTGTTTGGCACCGAAGTTCTGAGAGGTGAAAGTAGTCACCCCGGCAGCAAGTGAGGTCAAAGGTAGAACAGCGAAGGACATAATCCGTCTTGCCGCGACTTGAGCGCTAATGATGAGAGGGCCAAAGCCGTTAATGGCATACTGTAAGGTCACAGTCCCAATAGAAACAATGGAATTCATGAGTCCCATGGCCATGCCTTGTCCAAAAAGGTCCAAATAAAGACTTAAATCAAGAACAAAGTCTGACTTGTTTGGAAGAAGGAAGGTCACTTTTTTCTTAATATAGTAAAGACAGAGAATTGCCGAAAGTCCTTGAGAAATAATCGTTGCCAAGCCTGCTGATTGAACACCAAGATGGAGTTGTGTAATAAAGAAAAGGTCTAAAATGATATTGACCAGAGCTGAAAAAATCAGAAAATAGAGGGCTGTCAGACTATCACCAACTGCTCTGAGGAGACCTGCACACAGATTATAACCCAAAGTTACCCCAACACAAGACACAATCATAGAAATATACTGGTAGGACTGCCCAATGATAGAAGCAGGCGTTCCTAAAAATCTTAGCAAAGGATAGAGGCCGAAATGTCCTAGAATCATAACCAAGGCACTTAAGCCGAGGCCAATAACAACAGTGGCCGCAACAGACTGACGAAGTTTCCTATAGTCTTGGGCACCATAGTAACGAGCGATAACAACCCCCATACCATTTCCAACACCTAAGGCAAATCCGATAACCAAATCAAAAATAGCAGAAGAAGCACCCACAGCAGCCAAAGCATCTGGCCCTAGAAAACGTCCCACAATCATGACATCCGCAGTATTATAGAGTTGCTGGAAAATATTGGATATCAGAATTGGTAGGGCAAAGATTAAAAGAGACCGCAAAATAGGGCCTCGTAAAAGATCAACTGACGAATTTTTCATAGAACTATTATAACAAGATTGTAATTGTGAAACAATGACAAAAAGCCATCCTAGGATGACTTTCGCCTATTTTTAAGATAGCGGCTAAGTATTTGTGTCATATGGTTGTAGCCCGCCGCAATCATTGGAATCTGTAAGTAAATATAAGGTAGGGTGTACTGGCTTTTAGTCTCAGATATGAGGTGGAAGAGGATACCCCCAAAGAGATAGAGAATGGCATAAAGTCCCAACGTTGCTCCGTCCCCCATTCGTTTATAAGTGAAAGCATAGTAGAACGCACCACCAAGATATAGGACTAGGAGATAGCCTTGCATATAGGTCACAAAAAAGAGATGCAGGGTCCCATCGTGATAGATAGAGGTCGCAAACCTATTCCACAAAGGCTGAAACTTGTCTTTACTTGGACCGTTCCAGATGGACTGGAAGCTTCCCTCTGTCCAGGAGCTGATAAACTTGGTGCTGAAAAACCAACTGGCCTCATCGGGATGTGCTAGGAGGTATTGAACACGCTTATCAAAAAGATGATTGGCGCTTTTTTCAATCTTTTCGATATTGCCCTTTTTCTTAGCGTAAATGTCACGGACATAACCAGTATACCATCCTGGCATCCGTTTAGAATCGGGTTTGTCCTGCAAGCCCATGGCTAACCAAGCAATTTGAGGTGTTCCAGATATTTTTTGATGAGTGGTAATCTCATAGTAACTGGTTGTCGCTTTATGCAAGCTCATCGGAAAGGCAAAGAAAGCCAAAACCAAAAGTAAATAGCGGTAACGTTTCTCTCTGAGAGTCATTAGTATCAAAATACCAGATAATGCAATAATGAGAATAATATTATTGCTCCTTACCCAATAAGCCAAAGATAGCATAACCACCGAAAGAATCGCATTCCTAGCCTTACCACGCCTTAAGTAACGTAGGAAGAAGAGAATAGCAAAACTGGAGAAGAACAAGCCATACATGAGCCCGTAAGCAAACATAATGTTGAAAACTAGAGGTAAAAAACCAAAACTCATGATGACAGCCAAACGACTGACTAACGGTTTCGTAAACAGTTCATCCGTGATTTTCCAAGTCGCATAGTTCATACCAATGACCATGCCAAGATTCAATACATAGAAAACCGAGATGACCGGCAAAGGAATCAGATAGAGAACCAGGCGTTCAAAACTAAGCAATCCCAACTGATGAGGATAGCGGTAGAAGTAGGCTCCTGGTTTAATCAGAGAGAAGTTGCCAGCATTAAACTGGACCGCCCCTTTAAAGACAGTACCTGCATCGTCTCGTCCAGCAAAACTAGTCAGAAAAATCAAAAGTAGGCCAAAAATCATAAAGCAAACGGAAAAAAAGATGAAAATCTGCTTTGTTGTCAGTTCCTTTAAGATTTTGCGCCAGAGAAGTGTCAAAAGCAGAATGACACCACCTGAAACATAAACATACCAAGGGACGCTACTAATCTCTGCCCACTCAAAGTATCCAGTCATCATGGTCGTGCGAATGAGTAAAGCAGTCACAAATAATATCCCGAAGACTAAGAGCCCCACGTAGCGACCTAACCATTCTAAAACAAAACTCGTATATGACATAAGAGCCTTCATACTGAAAGTCTCCTTTAATATAGGTGATTACCCTTATAGTTTAGCACAGTCATCGGAAAAATGTAATGAAAACTAGAAGAAAATATCATTCATTTCTGAAACTAACCTACTTAGTTTACGACATAGAAAAACTCTCTTGTATCAGCAACAAGAGAGTTTGATTTTATAAAGAAGTTTACTTCATCCGCATGCTATCGATTTTTTCTTCAGTCGGTGTGACACGTAAGGTCTTTTGCCCAGTATAAGTTACAAATCCAGGCTTACCTGCCGTTGGCTTGTTGAGTTTCTTAACATCAATCATATCCACTTGAACCAAGTTTGATAGACGAGCCTTAGAATAGTAGGCTGCCAATTCAGCCGCATCCGTCTTGACCTCGTCAGTTGGGTTAAGATTGTCCTTGATAACTACGTGACTACCTGGGATATCCTTGGCGTGGAACCAGAGCTCCCCTTTTTTAGCCATCTTGAAGGTCAACTCCTCATTTTGTAGGTTGTTACGACCAACCATGATAATTGTCTTGCCATCAGAAGCCAGATATTGTTCAGGTTTCTTACGTTTGTGACGTTTATCGGTTGAACGACGCTTCATAAACCCAGCCTGAACAAGCTCCTCACGAATATCCTCGATTTCATCCATATTGGCTTGAGAAAGACTGAATTCAACACTTTCTAAATAATCAATGGTCTGTTTGGTTTCCTCAATCAAACCAGTCAAGTGCTTAACAGCTTCCTTGAGCTTCTGGTATTTCTTGAAGTAACGCTGCGCATTTTGGTTAGGCGTTAGAGCCACATTTAGGGGAATCGTAATCTTTTCACCAGTGTAGTAGTTGTCTAACTCGACACTATCCTTGTCATTTGGCACCATGCTGAGGTAGGTGGTCAACAGTTCCCCTTTTTGACGGAACTCCTCAGCATTTTCAGTCGCTGCAAGCTCTTTTTCCTGTTTAACAAGTTTCTTCTTGTTTTTTTCCAGCTCATTTTGCACACGATGGATCAGATCACTAGCCTGTTGTGCCACACGATCACGCGCCGCCTTGTCCAAGTAGTAGTAATCCAAAAGGGCTGATAAGGTCTCAAATTCAGGTTGGTCCTGACTATCAGAGAATCTTACAGCTGAAAATGCCTTAGCCGTTAAGTTTGGCTTTACTTCACGATTGAAGAAGGCACGGAAATTCTTGAGTTTATCAGTATCCAGTAAGGCTGATAATTCATTGGCCGTGTCACGCCCCAAACCTTGGAAAAGTTTTTGAAGGTTTTTAGCTGACAAATCCTCAGTTTGTAGGATCTCAAAGAGTTTTTCGTCTGGAATGTCAAAAGGATTCTTGGCGTCCGTCTTAGGAGGAGCAATATAGGTAGACCCAGGGAGAATTGTTCGGTAACTATTTTGTGAGAAACCAACGTGCTTGATAGACTCAATGATTTTGCTTTCGTTCTTGTCAATTAGGATAATATTGGAGTGTTTCCCCATGATTTCCATAACAAGAGTAACCTTAACACTATCACCGATTTCGTTTTTGTTAGAGACCGAAATTTCAAGGACACGGTCGTTTTCCAGTTGCTGAATATCCTCGATAACCGCTCCCTGAAGGTATTTCCGCATAATCATGGTATAGGTGTTTGGATTCTGCGGATTTGGTAGCTCGGCCTTGGTTGTCTGAATACGCCCAAAAACAGGGTGAGCCGAAAGCAGAAGCTTGTAATTCTGACGATTGTTACGAATGGTCAAGACCAACTCACGCTCAAAAGGCTGATTAACCTTCTGGATACGCCCGTAAAGCACTTGCTCACGTAGCTCAGTGGTCATATGATGAAGAAAAAAGCCGTCAAAAGACATGGTGTACTTCCTTTCTTGTTATTGATAATACTTGTTTTATTTTTAAAATAAAATTTTCTGTGAGACTTTCCTTAGGTGTTGGCGGACGTCAGCGAACTTTTACAAAGTTCCGTGACTAATTTTTGAGCCTAGCGTCTCAAAAATTCCGAGCGCCTGAAACCTTTTAGTTTCAGGCGCTTTTAACACGGCGGAAAGTCTCGGTTAATTGCTCGCTCTGCTCGCAAAAAAGATATTTCAAAAACTTGCAGAGTTTATTAGCTTTGTTTGTTTTTTATAAATAATTTGCATACGTTATGAACGTAAATATTGCCTAACCATTATAGCATAAAGGGAGTAGAAATGCTTGGTGAGGGGAGTAGGAACTAAAGATATTATTAAAATGTGAATTATTCATCATAAAATAGTCTGTCTAAAATTGTTAAAAAGTTATGGCTTTTATTATCATGAATACCTTTGAATTTACATCTAACTTGTGGTATCATTTAATATGCTGAAAATTAAAGGAGCATTAAATGAACGATATAAAAAAGATATGCAATGCGACTAATTTGAAATACCTAGCTGTTGCACTTATGTTTTTGGACCAAATCTATCAGATGTTCGGGAGTATGGGGGCACCTATATGGTTGACGATGTTGGGACGTCTGGCTTTCCCAATTTTCCTCTTTCTTGCTGCTGATAGTTTTCACTACACTCATGATCGTATGGCTTTTCTCAGGCGTCTGCTTTACATGAGTTGGTTTATGATCATTGGCAACGCCATCATTGGTAGTATTTTTCATAATGGTAGTATCGGTTTAACCAACAATGCCTTTTCAACCTTCTTTATTACTGGGATTTTTATTTGTTCTTGGGATTTGTTGGCTAAGGGGCTTCGCGATAAATCGAACAAGGAGTTGATTCAAGGGATTGGTGTCTTTCTCTTGCCGATTCTATCATCCATTCCGGTTGTAATCCTTGCAGGTATATTTGAAACACCACATGCAAACCCACTTGTTGTGCAGATTGTTGCCTTTATCCTGTCACTTGTTCCAAGTATTATCATGGTTGAGGGTGGCTTTGTGATGGTTATTCTTGGTTTGCTGTTCTATATTTTCCGTACCAATCGCATTGCTCAAATCATTGTCTTAGCTGTTATTTCAGTGATTGCCCATCTCTTTGATCCGACGGGTGTGCAATGGATGATGGTCTTTGCTGCGATTCCTATGTATTTCTATAATGGTGAGCGTGGTAGTGGTAACAAGAATTTCTTCTATATTTTCTACCCAGCCCATATTTATCTCTTGTGGATCCTAGCAAGTTTGTTTAGATAAGATGACAAAGACAGTCCATGTGCTGTCTTTTTTCGTGCTCAAGAGCCATTTTTATGGTTTGTTTCCTGCTTCTAAAACTGCTATAATTTAAGGCGTAATAGAATCAAGTGATAACTAATTTGGAGGTATATCATGACAAAAGTAGCAGTAGTATTTGCGGAAGGGTTTGAAGAAATCGAAGCCTTGAGCCCAGTGGATGTTTTCCGCCGAGCAGGATTTGACTGTAACATGCTTGGACTTGAAAGTGCGTCTGTAACTGGCTCACATGGGATTCAAGTCGCTATGGACGGTGTATTTGATGGCAATTTTGCGGATTATGACTTGGTGGTCCTTCCTGGAGGTATGCCTGGATCAACTAATCTACGCGATAACCAAGCCTTGATTGCCTCTCTTCAAGAGGCTGCAAAAGCTGGAAAATACCTTGCTGCCATTTGTGCGGCACCAATTGTTCTCGAACGTGCTGGCTTGCTCGAAGGTCGTAAATTCACATGTTTCCCAGGTGTTGAGGAACAAATTACTTCTGGCGAGCATCAAACTGACTTGGTAGTTGTTGATGGCAATATTGTCACTAGCCGTGGTGCCGGAACAGCCCTAGCCTTTGCTTATGCATTGGTTGATTTGTTGGGTGGCGATGGTCAGCAGTTGGCTCATACTATGGTTTACGACAGATTGTTTAAATAATCTTTTTTTAAGGCTCTAGCTCAAAAATTCTAACACCTTTTGTTAGGAATATTGACAATTTATGTTACTCTATGTGATGATAGAGAATGTATCAAACAGAGGGCCTAGGTATAGGCTGGAGAGACCTTAGCTTAGTTTTTTAAGCTTTGGTTTTTTCTTTTCTTCTTTGACATCCGTCTTGAAAACGGTTATAATAATCACAAAATAACCTTTAAATGAGTCCAGAGAGGCTTGAAAGGTCGGACAGGTGAAAAAACAGGGTTCTCCTGTGATTTTTTGTGCGACCTTGCCATGTGGCGAGGTTTTTTTGATGACATTTTGTAGTTTAGAAAGGGTTGTCATGATTTTAGTTGAAGATTTAACCATTGTGAGTCAGCGTGAGATTGCACCTCGTATTTTTGAGATGGTGCTTAAGGGAGAGATGGTTGCAGATATGAAGGTTGGTCAGTTCGTCCACCTCAAGGTACCAGACCCAAGCAAGCTCCTTCGTCGTCCGATTTCCATTTCAGAGATTGACTACGACAAGAAAGAGGCAACTATTGTCTATCGTGTGGAGCGTGAGGGAACAGCTATTCTGTCTAAGATGGTAGCTGGGCAAACCATCGATACCATGGGCCCTCAGGGAAATGGTTTTGATATTTCTGTTATTGAGGCTGGGCAGAAAGCCCTCCTCGTTGGTGGCGGTATCGGTGTGCCACCTTTGGTTGAGACGGCTAAGCAGTTGAAGGCTAAGGGAGTGGAAGTTGTATCAGTCATTGGTTTTGCCAATAAGGATGCTGTCATCTTGGAGGATAAACTCAGAGCTTGTGGTGAAGTCTACGTGACGACTGATGACGGTTCATACGGTATCAAGGGTTACGTTTCGACGGTTATTGATGATTTCGACTGGACTCCAGATGCCGTTTACAGTTGCGGAGCTCCAGGCATGCTTAAATATGTCGATAGCAAGTTTGAAAATCATCCTCATGCCTATGTTTCTATGGAAGCCCGCATGGCTTGTGGTATGGGTGCTTGCTATGCCTGTGTGGTTCACGTTAAAGGAGAATCAGATGCCAAAAATCTTCGTGTTTGCGAGGAAGGGCCAGTCTTCCCTACCGGAAAAGTCATCGTCTAGGAGGTTACCATGTCAGAGATTAAATCAGAAAATCGTTTAGCTATTAGCCTTCCAGGGCTCGACTTGAAAAATCCTATTATTCCAGCCTCAGGTTGCTTTGGTTTTGGTCAAGAGTATGCCAAGTATTATGATTTGGATAAACTAGGTTCCATCATGATTAAGGCTACTACCGCCAACCCTCGTTTTGGTAATCCGACACCCCGTGTGGCTGAGACACCATCAGGCATGCTTAATGCCATTGGCTTGCAAAACCCTGGTGTTGATGCTGTCTTGTCTGAAAAACTCCCTTGGTTGCAGGAGCATTATCCTGAGCTTCCAATCATTGCCAATGTGGCTGGATTTTCAAACGAAGAATATGCGGAAGTCTCTCACAAGATTTCCAAAGCTAGCAATATCAAGGCAATCGAGCTTAATATTTCGTGTCCAAATGTGGACCATGGTAATAACGGCCTCCTCATCGGACAAGTCCCAGAACTTGCCTATGCGGCAGTAAAAGCCAGTGTCTCTCGCTCTGATGTGCCTGTCTATGTCAAACTGACACCAAGCGTGGCTGATATTACAAGCGTCGCCAAGGCCGTCGAAGATGCCGGTGCGACAGGTTTCACCATGATTAACACCTTGGTCGGAACACGCTATGACTTGGCCACTCGCAAACCTATCATTGCCAACGGTCAAGGTGGTATGTCAGGGCCAGCTGTCTTTCCAGTAGCCCTTAAACTAATTCGCCAAGTTGCTCTAGCGTCAGACCTTCCAATTATCGGTATGGGTGGCGTCGACAGTGCAGAAGCGGCTATCGAAATGTTCATCGCTGGTGCCTCAGCCATCGGTGTCGGAACAGCCAACTTCGCAGATCCCTATGCCTGCCCTAAAATCATCGACCGCCTCCCTGAAGTCATGGACAAGTACGGTATCACAACACTTGAAGACTTACGCAAAGAAGTTCGAACAGACTTGTTGGGGAAATAGAATAAATTGATCTAAAAGAAAAAGATGGAAACTAAAACTTCCATCTTTTTTGATTATTTTCTTCTTCGAGCTCTGATTCCCTCAATTACAGTAGCAATTGCCTCTAATTCCCCGTCTGTTAAATGTTCACCATCTAGAACTAAGTTAAGTTGAGAGAGTTGTGAAATCTCAATTCCATTTGAATTCTCTTTCTTTATTTCTTCTTCCAGTCCAAATTTTGTAAGTGAATAATATATTTTCTCGTATGACTTGGGTAACTCATCAAAAGATTCCTCAATAAGTCTTTTAAGTTCATCTCTGTATTTCTCAAGCCAATACTGCGTAACCTCTGCGTCTATATCTAATGTTTCAATAAGATCTATTTTTTTATTAAGACGATTTGGTGTTGACTTTAATACATCAATGTTTAGTTCATGTTTCAAGTAGCTATTTTGGTAATCAGCAAAATCACTCCAACTATAACCTATGAAATATACATGCAAATCATAAGGTTCGATGTTCTTTAGATATAAACCTTTAGAATCTACACAAATTTTTCGACCACAACTGTAATATATAGTATCTTTGCCTTTATGTTCAATGGTAAGTTTACTTTTCCATTCCTCAAAACACTCAGTTGTTGTATAGCGATCCCGTAAAGTCTCGTCAAAACCACTAGCTTTAGCAAGAACTAAAAGATAACTCTCTAGGAATTTTTCTGAGGGAAGTCGTTTCCCAGTTTCAACTAGTGAGATAAGTGTTGATGATGTTTTTGTTTCCTGCTTGATATCTTGAGCAGTCAAAGATAGATTTTCACGTTTCTCTTTTAACCATTTTCCAATCATACAGCAACCTCTCTCGTAGTAATATCGATAATGTGTCCATTCGAAATAATGTCTTCACTTATAAACATTTCTATATTTTCTGGTCTCACGAAACTAGAAAATAAGACCTGTTGACCTTTATTTTGTAACCATTTTGTTAGTTTAATAAGTTCTTTTTTAGCCAATTCAGTTTTGAGGGAGTCGACACCCTCAAAAACAAGAAAATCAATTCCTTCAAAAATTTCAGAAACGTTCTGAGAAATTCCATCATCTTTATTTGATGCAATAATATCTTCAAATTCGGTTGCATTGAAGTATTCAACATTTAGTTCTGGGTGTAATTCAATTATTTTCTCGTAAAGAGAATTTAGTACTTTTTTTGTTGTTTCTAGTTCGTCACAATATAGAATAAGAGGAATAGATTCTTCATCCAAATTGGTGATAATTTTTTCAATAGTTTTATCTAGTAAGTTAGTCGGTTCATTGTTGAAGTTTTCTTCAAAACTATCTGAATGTTGATTACTGTAATATTGTAGTGTGCCATATAGATTATGAGCATCAAATCCTTCCCCCAAAAAAGTAACCTTATTTTGTTCACCTGTTGGGTAGGCTTTAATTAATTGGTTTAGTAGAACACCTATATCTATACCGTTTTTTAAAATTGCATCATAGATTTCTGAGTCGTTTTGATTTAATATATTTCCTTTATTTTCTATAAAGTCAAGGAAACTAATGACAATTTTTTCTTCCTCAGGAGAAAAAATTTCAATAGGAGCCTTAAGTGTTGTTTGTAACTGAACTACAAATGTATCAATTACCTCATTCTTAAGTTTATTTTTCTTTTTCGTCTCATAGCGTTCTTTAATTATATCCCATATGTTATTCCTTTTACCTTCCGAAATACTCATAAAGAAACGATCCAAGTAATAAATTATAAAATCTCCCGAGTCAAGTTTTTCGATATGAATATTATCTTTCCATTCCAAATAGTCAGTTTCATCATCTGTCATATTATCACTTACTGAAAGATCTGCTAGTTTATCTAGTATATCATAAAGCATGGTAGCCGATGGCAAGTGCTTATCGACTTGATAATTTTCTATCTGTTTCACTACCTTCTGATATTCATCTGAGTTATTGTTAACTCGAATTTTTTCAGCATGCATTTTCAATAGTTGTTCAAGCATCTTAACACCTCTTTCTAGTTTTACAATGTAATTTTACAACGTAAAAATACAAAAAGCAATAAAATTTACATTAAAATTTTACAATGTAAAAAATGAATGTAATCTATAATATTAGTCAATAGAAGTAGAGGTTTAGGTATTTAGAACAAAAATCCCCCTTTGACATTCCCTTATAAAAGCGCTATAATAAAAAAAATTGAACTGAACCTTTAATCGAGTCCAGAGAGGCGAGAAAGGTGTACTGAGATGCTACGGCATCACTAAAGGGTAGGGACTGCCCTATTTTCGTGCAACCTTCGCTGACTGGCGGAGGTTTTTTGTGTGAAAGGATATAAGAAATGAGAGAAAATCGTCCTGTTATTGCCCTTGATTTCCCGACTTTTGAGGATGTGAAGGCTTTCCTTGCTAAGTTTCCTGCTGATGAAAAGCTCTATGTGAAGATTGGTATGGAACTTTACTATGCGGCTGGGCCTGAGATTGTACGCTACGTTAAAGAGCTTGGTCATAGTGTTTTCCTGGACCTTAAGCTTCACGATATTCCAAATACTGTGAAATCAGCTATGCGTGTCTTGTCTAACCTTGGCGTTGATATGACTAATGTGCATGCAGCTGGTGGTGTGGAAATGATGAAGGCTGCGCGTGAAGGCTTGGGTGATGGTCCAATCTTGATTGCTGTAACTCAGTTGACCTCTACCTCTGAAGAGCAAATGCATGATTTCCAAAATATCCAAACGACACTTCAAGAATCAGTGGTTCATTATGCTAAAAAGACTGCTGAAGCAGGCCTTGATGGTGTTGTTTGCTCAGCACACGAAGTAGAAAAAATCAAAGAAGCAACAAATGAAGATTTCGTTTGTTTGACACCTGGTATTCGTCCAGCAGGAGCAGCAGTTGGTGACCAAAAACGTGTCATGACACCTGCCGATGCGCGCCAAATTGGTTCAGATTACATTGTTGTTGGTCGTCCAATTACACAAGCTGATGATCCAGTAGCAGCTTATCAAGACATCAAGGCTCAATGGACCGGTCAATAAATTTTCAAAAAGACCTTATTTCATAGGAAAATAGACCGAATTAGGTTATAATAAAGAGTAGAAAACGCTTTACGGAGGATAATAATTATGACATTAGCATCACAAATCGCATCTGACTTGCTTGATATCAAGGCTGTTTACCTTAAACCTGAAGAACCATTTACATGGGCATCAGGAATCAAATCACCAATCTACACAGACAATCGTATTACTTTGTCTTATCCAGAAACTCGTACACTTATCGAAAATGGTTTTGTGGAAAAAATTAAGGAAGAATTTCCTGAAGTAGAAGTGATTGCTGGTACTGCAACTGCTGGTATTCCTCACGGTGCTATCATCGCTGACAAGATGAACCTTCCATTTGCCTATATCCGTAGCAAACCAAAAGATCACGGTGCTGGTAACCAAATCGAAGGTCGTGTGGTTAAAGGCGAAAAAATGGTTGTTGTTGAAGACTTGATTTCAACTGGTGGATCAGTACTTGATGCTGTAGCAGCTGCAGAGCGTGAAGGGGCTGATGTTATCGGTGTTGTGGCTATCTTCACTTACGAATTGCCAAAAGCTGAGAAAAACTTCGCTGATGCTGGCGTGAAATTGGTCACTCTTTCAAACTACACTGAGTTGATCAAAGTGGCTAAAGTGCAAGGATACATCACAGCAGACGGACTTCAACTCTTGAAAAAATTTAAAGAAAACCAAGAAACTTGGCAAGACTAAATATCATGATTGAAGGCGGAACGTTTCAGGCGTTTCGTTTTTTTTAGTATAATTTAGGAAGTAATAGAAGCAGGGAGAATATAAGATGTCAGTAAATGAGTGGTCAGATGCAACGGCAATGGCTGAGGCCGTGCGAAATAAGACGGTCAGTCCCCGAGAACTAGTAAAGGATACTATAAGTGAAGCGGAAAGGACGAATACTAAAATCAATGCTATCGTCAGTCAACGTTACGAGAAAGCTTTAGAAGAAGCAGAAACTAGAGACTTTTCAGATAAACCTTTTGCTGGTGTCCCAATTTTCCTAAAGGATTTAGGTCAGGAGCAAGCTGGTGAGCCGTCAACAGCGGGTTCTCGCCTATTTACAAGTTATCGGGCTAAGGAAACGGATAATTATGTTAAGAAACTTGAGGAATTGGGCTTTATTATTTTAGGACGTTCTAGCACTCCTGAGTTTGGCTTCAAAAATATCAGTGATGCTCAGATTCATGGTCCTGTCAATCTACCTGATGATGTGAGGCGTAATGCTGGTGGCTCAAGTGGCGGTGCGGCTGCTATTGTGAGCTCTGGCATTTCTCCTTTGGCCCCAGCTAGTGACGGTGGGGGCTCTATTCGAATTCCAGCTTCCTTTAACGGCCTAATCGGTCTCAAGCCTACCAGAGGACGAATTCCTGTCGGTCCTGGTTCGTTTCGTGGATGGCAGGGAGCCTCTGTCCAGTTTGCTTTGACTAAGTCTGTTCGAGATACAAAATGCTTGCTTTATCATATGCAGACGTGTCAGATGGAAAGTCCCTTTATCTTGCCCAAACTTGACAAAGATTCTTTAGATAAACCAGTTCAACCTCTGAAGATTGCTTTTTCTACTGTCTCTCCTATTGGTGGTAAGGTATCAGAATCTGCTATTGCGGCGACAAAAAAGGCTGCTAGAACATTAGAAAGTCTAGGACATCATGTCCATGAAATCACCTATCAGCCCTTGAATGGGATTGAAGCTATGCAGTCTTACTACATCATGAATAGTGTTGAGACGGCTGCCATGTTTGATGGTATAGAGGCTGGTTTGGGACGTCAGATGACGCTTGAAGATATGGAGTTAATGACTTGGGCTATTTTCCAATCTGGTCAAAAGATTCCTGCCAAAGTTTACTCTAAAGTCCTAACTCAGTGGGACCAGTATAGCCATCAGATGGCGAATTTTCATGAGTCTTACGATATTCTTCTGACTCCTACAGTTGCGGATGTGGCACCTAAGCATGGGCAGTTTGCCCTCTCTGAAAGCCTACAGAACCAACTCAAGCATATGTCTGAGTTTGATTGGCCAAAACAACAAGAACTTATTTGGGATATGTTTGCGGATAGTTTAGATTGGACGCCTTTCACCCAACAAGCTAACCTGACGGGACAACCATCGATTTCTTTACCTGTCTATCGTGATGGGCAAGGGCTGTCCCTTGGTATTCAACTGACAGCCGCCAAGGGAAGAGAAGACCTCCTCTTACACTTGGCCCAACAAATGGAAGAAGGTTCGGTTTTTAGCTAGCTATACTCATTCTCGGTTCAATTTTTTGTAAAACCCTTTCAAATAGTGTAGTCTAAAATTATAAGTTTTTAACTTAACTTTATTATTTGTTTTAAGGAGACATATATAGATGAAAAAGAGATTTTTCGCCGTTTTTAGCTTAATTTTGGCTGCGGTCTTTTTGGTTGCCTGCTCGTCACAAAGTACAGGTGAGAAGAACTGGGAAAAGATTGAGAAACGTGGTAGCATCAAGGTTGCGACTGCTGGAACACTTTACCCACAAACCTACCACGATGATAAGAATAATTTGACTGGTTATGACGTTGAGATTCTCAAAGAAGTTGGAAAACGTCTTAAGTTGAAAATTGAATTCACTGAGATGGGTGTAGATGGCATGCTTACTGCTGTAAATAGTGGGCAAGTCGATATTGCTAACTACTCACTCGAAGACGACAACAAGAATGTTAAAAATTTCTTACGTTCTGAACCATACAAGTATTCCTTCACTTCAATGGTCGTTCGTGAATCGGATAATTCTGGAATCTCTTCATGGAAAGATCTCAAAGGCAAAAAGGCAGCCGGTGCTGCAAGTACAAAGTACATGAAGATTGCCAAAAAAATGGGTGCTGAACTCGTCGTATATGATAATGTTACCAATGACGTTTACATGCAAGACTTGGTAAATGGGCGTACAGACGTTATCGTCAACGATTACTATTTGCAAAAGATGGCAGTAGCCGCTATCAAAGACAAGTACCCAGTTAAGATCAACGACGGTATCTACAGTAACCCTTACTCAACAAGCTTTACCTTCTCATTGAAGAATAAAACCCTTCAAGAAAAGGTCAACAAAGCCATCAAAGACATGAAGAAAGATGGTACCCTTACCAAGATTTCAGAGAAATTCTTTGCTGGTCAAGACGTTACAAAGAAAACAAAAGTTGACTATACTGAGATTGATATCTCTGATGTTGAATAATATAAGCGATCCAATTGGATCGCTTATTTGCTAAAGAAATGTTTAGAAAGTTAGACTTATGATTATTGATTTTTCACTGATTCTAAAAAGCATTCCTTATGTCCTATCAGGTCTGCCTTATACCTTAGGAATCTCGCTTTTAAGCTTTATGGTTGGGAATGTTTTTGCAATCATCCTTGCCTTTATGCGAATGTCTCAAAAGCCTTGGTTAAAGTATCCAGCCCGCATTTATATTTCCATCATGCGTGGGGTTCCTATGTTGGTCGTGCTCTTCATTCTTTACTTTGGTTTGCCTTATGTTGGTGTTCAGCTACCTGCCCTTCTTTGTGCCTTTATTGGCTTCTCCTGTGTTAGTGCCGCTTATATGGCAGAGATTTTCCGTTCATCCATAGTTGCCGTAGATAAGGGGCAGTGGGAAGCAGCTCGCTCTCTTGGTCTTCCTCAGAAGTCTATTATCCGTCGGATTATCTTACCTCAGGCTATGCGTATAGCAGTAGCCCCTCTTGGTAATGTTATTATTGATATGGTTAAGAGTTCCTCATTGGCGGCTATGATTACAGTGCCTGACATTTTCCAAAATGCTAAGATTATCGGTGGGCGTGAGTATGACTACATGTCTATGTATATCCTAATCGCCCTTATTTACTGGACTTTGAGCTTTACTTTAGAACTGCTTGAAGGCTATCTTGAAAAACGTTTAGCCAGCTATTGATTTTTGAAAAAATTGTTTGAATATCTAATAAAATATTGAAATTTATTTAATTCTAATCTTATAAATGTGGTATAATAAAAGCGATTTAAAATCAGAAAGGTCTTTTGGAATGAAGAAGAAAACAGTCGTTGCAACGACACTATCAACCCTACTCGTCTCAACTGCCATCTTGGCTAATGCTGTCCAAGCTGACGAGATAGAAACTCATGCAGCTGTAACAGCACCAAGCACTGAAGTGGTAGCTACAGAGGCAACTACCAATGCGACATCTACTGCAGCAACAACTGGATCAAGCGAGTCTGCAGCTCCAGTAGCTAGTTCAACATCAGTTGTTACTGCTTCTACAGCTGAAACAAGCGAGACACCAGTTGCCACAACCAGTGAAACAGCAACTGCAACCACAACTCCTACAACAGAAGTCGTGACAAATGCTAGCACAAGTGCCAGCAACGACACTGTAACTGTTCTTCACACCAACGATGTTCATGGACGTATGGTTGAAGATGATCGTAACGGAGTTATTGGTGATGCCCTTTTGTCTGGTATCGTCAATGATTCTCGTTCAAAAGGAACAACCCTTGTCTTTGACTCTGGGGACTCATTCCAAGGTCTTCCAATCTCAAACAGCTCTAAGGGTGAGGACATGGCAAGCGTCATGAATGCTGTTGGTTTTGATGCCATGACAGTGGGTAACCATGAGTTCGATTTTGGTCTTGACCAATTGCGTCGTTTGAGCAAACAAATCAATTTCCCAATCATCACATCTAACGTTTATGTGAACGGCGTACGTCTTTTCCAACCATCTACAATCGTTGACAAAACACCTGGTGTTGATGGAGATGAAGTAGTTGTTATTGGTGTTACTACACCTGAGACAGCTACTAAGACACACCCACGTAATATCACTGGTGTCTCTTTCACCGATCCTATTACTGAGGTTAAAGCTGTTGTTGACCAAGTGGAATCAAATGCTCGTGCTGAAGGTAAGGAATACAAGACTTATATTGTCCTTAGTCACTTGGGTATAGATACAACAACTCCAGTTGAATGGCGTGGATCAACATTGGCAGAAGCTCTTTCAAACTATGCACCTTTGAAAGGAAAACGTGTTCTTGTCCTTGATGGTCACTCACACACTCTTCACACAGCAACATACGGCGATAATGTCACTTACAACCAAACTGGTAGCTACCTTAACAATGTCGGCCGCGTCGTTTATAATTCTGACCGTATCTTGTCACATGGCGTGATTTCACACGACGAAGCTAAGAAGAATTATCAAGTTAACCCAACAGTTAAAACTATGATTGATGATATCCAAGCTAAGTACAAGGCAGATTCTTCGAAAGTCGTTATCGAAAATAGTCCAGTTAAACTTAGCGGTGACCGTATGGACGTTCGTGTTCGCGAAACTAACCTTGGTAATGTTGTCGCTGATTCTCTCTTAGATTACGGACAATCAGCCTTCACACACAAGTCTAACCTTGCCGTAACAAACGGTGGTGGTCTTCGTGAAACAATTGCAAAAGACAAACCAATCACTAAAGGTGATATCATTGCCGTTCTTCCATTTGGTAACTCAGTTGCTCAAATTCAAGTGACAGGTCAAAATATCCATGATATGTTTGTCAAATCTCTTGGTTCTATTCTCCAAGTTGACGAAAGTGGTAAAACTGTTCTAGATGAAAATGGTCAACCTCTTCTTGAACCATCTGGCGGTTTCCTTCAAGTATCAGGAGCTCGTGTTTATTATGACACAACACTTCCAGCAGAAAAACGTATCTTATCAATTGACATTTTTGATCCAGAAACTGGTACCTATAAACCACTCAACACTAATAAAACTTACTACCTTGTAACGAATGACTTCTTAGCTGCTGGTGGTGATGGCTACACAATGCTTGGTGGTCCTCGTGAAGAAGGTCCTTCAATGGATACCGTCTTTGCGGATTACTTGACACATGCAGACCTATCTAAGTATGCAGTTATCAATCCAAACTCACGTACCATTTCTATTTCAAGTGCTGATTTTGCTGCCTTGAACAAAAAAGAAAATGCAGAAGACCCTACACTTAATCCATTGAGTCCTGTTACGCCATCTAGCGTTGCTGAAGACCTTAAAACAACTAAACCAGTTGTATCTAAAGTAGTAACGACACCTAATGGTAAAGTATTCTTCGTTTCAACAAGAAACGAAGCACTTAAAGAAACAGAAAAAGTGGCAGAAGCTTCTGCTCAAACTGAAGTTCTTCCTACAACAGGTGATAAGGCCTCACACGCTGGACTCCTTGGACTTGGAATGTTGCTAACTCTCTTTGGACTTAGTGGAAAACACAAAGGTAAAGAGAAATACTAAGAAGTTTGCAGATAAAAAAAGAGTTAACCATTTGGCTAACTCTTTTTTGTTTTCTTGTTGTTGCTATGTGTTTTTCGATACTGACTTGGTGTTTGGTCGTAATAGTGTTTAAATTGACGGTTGAAATTTGATAAATTGTTAAAACCAACATCAGTAGCAATTTCCAAAACTGGTTTTACGCTATTACGGAGCTCCTCACAAGCAGCATGTAGTCTTGCTTGAATGATAAATTCAGTACAAGAGGTGCCAGTATGTTGTTTAAAAATCGTCATAAAGTGTGTCTTACTATATCCCATGAGCTCTGACAACTTTTCAATCGTGAGATTTTCAGCATAATGTTGATTGATGTAATCAATGATTTCACGAATTTTATCATTTTTTCGATAATGATCATCAGAAGTTTTTCGCTTTACCAAACGATAGAAGTAGAGGAGGTAGATTAATTCTTCCAACTTTGACTTGAGAAGAAGTTCATAGTGACGATCTTTCTGACGAATCATCTTAAAAATCTCAAAAAGAAGAGCTTTAATTTCTGTATAACCCTCGTCTGACGGTCTTAGACATTGTTTAAACTTAAAATTGGAATTCTGTAAGGGCTGAAGATAACGGAGACTAAGCAGATCCACCAGAGACTGCCCCAACATATCCAAATGAAAATGAAGGGTATCAGTATGATGAGACTGATTATCTATGGGATGAATCGAATGAAGCTCATTAGGACATATCAAAAAAATATCTCCAGCCTGACTGTCAAAATAGTCATAATCAATATGATAGCGAGCTGTCCCCTCATAAACGTACTGTATTTCAAGTTCAGGATGCCAATGAAATAGAATATCAGGGCGTCCATTTTCGACCTTAGTTTCCGCCAGTCGAAACGGAAGCAGGTTATCATCAAAATCTATCAAATGTTTAAAATCAGTATCAGTAGCTGCTTGACTCATGATTAACCTTTCAAAACCATAGGATAATACCATGATAGCATTTTCTATCTTAAAAAGCATGAGTTAATCGTCTTATAGTATTGGTAGTTTTTTATTTACATAATTTTATTTCTGGAGTTATGTATGTAAAATAAAAAGATGACTAAGCATCCTTTTTACATAAATTTAGTTATGTTTATTTGCCTAGACAGAACTGACTAAAGAGTTGTGTAATGAGTTCATCTGGGGCGGCGTCACCAGTAATTTCTCCTAAAACTTCCCAGGTGCGTGTCATATCAACCTGTAAGAGGTCAACAGGCATGCCTAATTCAAGACCTTGATTGACTGCTTCAAGACTTTCGAGAGCTTTTTCAATGAGTGAAATGTGACGGGAATTTGAGAGATAAGTAGCATCTTTCTCCACTAGGCCAGCATTATCAAAGAAGAGCTGATTGATGCGATCTTCGATTTTGTCAATATTTTCATTCTTTAGGACTGAAATTGGAATGACATCTTCGGGAAGCTCTTCCATTTGGATTGCTTGTGGTAGGTCTGTCTTATTTAGAAGAATGATGCGATTGCTATTTTGACTGATTTCTAGTAATGTACGGTCTTGCTCTGTTAACGGTTCGGAGCTATTAAGCACAAGGAGAACCAGGTCAGCCTCTTCGAGAGCTTTCTTGGAACGCTCAACACCAATCTTTTCAACCACATCATCTGTGTCCCGAATACCAGCGGTATCGATTAACTTAAGTGGAACACCCTTGATATTAACGTATTCTTCAATGACATCACGGGTAGTACCTTCAATATCTGTTACGATAGCTTTCTCCTCGCGTAGGAGATTGTTAAGAAGACTAGATTTTCCGACATTTGGACGACCAATGATTGCCGTTGAAAGGCCTTCTCGTAGGATTTTCCCTCGTTTAGCAGTGGCCAGAAGATTTTCTAAAAGTGCTTGGAACTCTTGCGTTTTTTCACGGACAAGAGCTGTGGTGACTTCTTCAACATCATCATATTCTGGGTAATCAATATTAACTTCGACTTGAGCCAAGGTGTTAAGGATTTCTTGGCGAGTGTTGTTAATGAAATCCTTGAGCGACCCATCAAGTTGAGAGACGGCAACGGCCATAGCCTTATCAGTTTTAGCACGAATCAAATCCATAACAGCTTCGGCCTGAGTCAAGTCCACACGACCATTCAAAAAGGCACGTTTGGTGAATTCTCCAGGCTCAGCCATACGAGCTCCAGAACGAATAAGGAGTTGGAGGATTTCATTAGTCACAGCAACCCCACCGTGAGTGTTAATCTCCACGACATCCTCACGCGTAAAGGTCTTTGGCGCACGCATAACACTTACCATGACTTCATCAATGGTTTCCTCATTTTCGACAATATGGCCGTAATTGATAGTATGTGAAGCAACCGTTTCTAGCTCTCTTCCTTTGAAAACTTTATTAGCAATAGCAATAGCATCGGTTCCAGATAAGCGAACGATACCGATAGCACCCTCACCTAAGGGCGTTGAAATGGCAGTAATCGTATCAAATTCTTTGGTAATTGACATAGTTATTCCTTTGGATTTTTTCTGTATAAGTTTTAAAATGATTTAATTTCATTGTAACGCAAAAGAGCAGTAGTCGCAAGGATTGGTGCTAATAAAGCCAAGAAAAAAGAGCCTAAGCTCTTTTTTTATTTGTGGCGTTCAAAGTATGATTTGGTTTCTTTAATGATGATTGGTGAAAGCACTAGGAGGGCAATCAAGTTAGGCAATGCCATCAAGCCGTTTACGATATCCGCAATTTTCCAAACAACATCAAGTGTGAGGTAACCACCAAGAGCAACCATAACCACAAAAATGAGGCGGTAGAGTGGAAGGAATTTAGTTGATTTAAAAATGAATTCGAAACAACGTTCACCATAGTAAGACCAACCCAAGATTGTTGTAAAGGCAAAAAGAACTAAAGAAAGTGTTAAGGCAATCTCACCAAAAGTTCCGAAAACAGATGAGAAGGCTGCCTGTGTCATTGGGGCACCTTCCAGGCTACCTGACCATTGACCAGTTACAAGGATAGCAAGACCTGTAAGCGTACAGATGATAATCGTATCAATGAAGGTACCTGACATCGAAATCAAACCTTGTTCAACAGGTTCTTCGGTCTTAGCGGCAGCGGCAGCGATAGGAGCTGATCCAAGGCCTGACTCATTTGAGAAGACACCACGCGCAATACCAAGTCGCATAGCGACCATGACTGTTGCACCAGCAAAACCACCTACGGCTGCTTTACCAGTAAAGGCAGATTGGAAGACCATTTCAAGAACTGGTAAAAGTTGATTAAAGTTTGTAAAGATAACCACAAGAGCTGCTAGGATATAAAGTCCAGCCATAAATGGTACGACCTTTTCAGAAACTTTAGAGATAGATTGGATACCACCAAAAATGATGGCAGCAGTTATAAGAGCAAGTAAGATACTTACGATTTTTGGTGACCAGTCAAAGCTGTTTTGAAGTGAGGCGGTGATTGAGTTAACTTGAGAGAAAGTACCAATCCCCAACCATGCAACAAGCACACCTGCAAAGGCAAAGAAGTAGGCCAAAGGTTTAGCAATTGTTTGCCATTTTCCAGAGAAACCATGTGTGATGTAATACATTGGACCACCAGAAACATTACCTTGGTCGTCAAGTGTACGGAATTTAATAGCCAAAAGACCTTCGGAATATTTGGTTGCCATACCAAAGAAAGCGGCAATCCACATCCAGAAAAGGGCACCAGGTCCACCAGTTTTGATGGCTGTAGCTACCCCAACAATGTTACCTGTACCAACAGTTGCAGCAAGAGCTGTCGCAAGGGCTGCAAAACTAGAAATATCACCTTCACCTTTATCTTCAGCAAAGATAAGTTTAAAAGCTTTAGGAAGACGAAGAACTTGCAAAAGTCCAAGACGAAGCGTAAGGTAAATCCCAGTTCCTACAAGAAGGACCAAAAGGGGTGGACCCCAGACAAAATCATCAATGGTAGTAAAAAAGTCTAACATAAATGTAACAATCTCCTTTAACCGAGACGTCAAAAAAGAGGTTTGGCTTAACCAGACCTCTGAGAATACAAAGCTATTATTACAAGTTAAAAACTTGCGATGCTTTCTGTCCTTTTACCTGAGAGTTTCGGTTGTTACCCCTTGCCCCTTCGGTGTCTTGTTTACAGCTAAGGCTGCTTCAAGATCTCTCCAGAAGTCCGTCAATCACCAGTCTTCCTGATGACATCACTCGGTTTTTATTTTATTGTGGTTCTATCTTATCGAAAAAACCGAACAGTGTCAACACTAATTTTCGTCAAAACTATAAAAAACCGAATATTATACTTAAGAATCCCTTTCACCAAAACCTAGAAAAGCTTGGAATAACAATCATTTTAAGCAAACAACCTCCCAATAAAAACAAACGATTATTTGCTAAAGTTATTTCACACTCATTATGAATAGAGTCTGCATTTTCATCCAAAAAATGATAAAATAGTAGAGCTTATTTTTGAGAATGGAGAATATGATGAACCCATTATTAACTGGTATGAATGACAAACAGGCCGAAGCCGTCCAAACGACTGAAGGTCCTTTGTTGATTATGGCAGGTGCAGGATCAGGGAAGACACGTGTACTTACCCACCGAATTGCCTACCTTATCGACGAAAAAATGATCAATCCTTGGAATATTTTGGCCATTACCTTTACCAATAAGGCAGCTCGTGAGATGCGTGAGCGTGCTATGGCTTTAAACCCAGCAACTTCAGAAACCTTGATTGCGACCTTCCATAGTATGTGCGTGCGAATCCTTCGTCGTGAAGCGGACCATATTGGCTACAATCGAAACTTTACTATCGTGGATCCTGGTGAACAACGTACTTTGATGAAACGTATTCTCAAGAATCTTAATCTTGATCCTAAGAAGTGGAATGAACGTGCCATCTTAGGGACGATTTCCAACGCAAAAAATGACCTCTTGGATGAAGTGGCTTATGAGCACCAAGCTGGTGACATGTATACTCAAATCGTTGCTAAATGTTACAAAGCCTATCAGGAAGAGCTCCGTCGTAGTGAAGCCATGGATTTCGACGATTTGATTATGATGACTCTGCGTCTCTTTGACAAAAATCCCGATGTGCTCGCTTATTATCAGCAGCGTTATCAGTATATTCACGTGGATGAATATCAAGATACCAACCATGCTCAGTATCAGTTGGTAAAACTCTTAGCATCTCGCTTCAAGAATATCTGTGTCGTGGGTGATGCTGACCAATCAATCTACGGTTGGCGTGGGGCTGACATGCAGAACATCCTTGATTTTGAGAAGGACTATCCTGAAGCTAGGGTTGTCCTCTTGGAGGAAAACTACCGTTCAACCAAGAAAATACTCCAAGCAGCCAACGAAGTTATCAAGAACAACCGTAACCGCCGTCCTAAGAAACTTTGGACTCAAAATGATGACGGTGAACAAATTGTTTATTACCGTGCTAATGACGAGCGTGATGAAGCTGTTTTTGTTGCTTCAACTATTGATAACATTATTCGTGAAGAAGGTAAGAACTTCAAGGATTTCGCTGTACTTTACCGTACCAATGCTCAGTCTCGTACCATTGAAGAAGCTTTACTCAAGTCTAATATTCCATATACCATGGTTGGAGGAACAAAGTTCTATAGCCGTAAAGAAATTCGTGATGTCATTTCTTACTTGAACTTGATTGCCAATCCTGCTGATAATATTAGCTTTGAACGTGTCGTTAATGAACCTAAACGTGGAGTTGGGCCTGGGACACTAGAAAAGATTCGTAACTTTGCCTATGAGCAAAACATGAGCCTCCTAGATGCTTCAGCTAATATTATCTTGTCTCCTATTAAGGGGAAAGTAGCTCAGGGCGTTTACAATTTTGCTAACATGATTCTGAACCTACGCGACCAGCTAGATGGGCTAAGCATCACTGAAGCTGTAGAGGCTGTTTTGGATAAGTCTGGTTATCTGGATGCTCTTTCGATGCAACAAACACTTGAAAGTCAAGCGCGCATTGAAAATATCGAAGAATTCATGTCTGTTACTAAGAATTTTGACGAAACCAACACCGATGGTACGGAAGACGAGACAGGTATTGATCGTTTAGGCCGTTTCTTAAACGATTTAGCTTTAATTGCTGATACGGACGATGGTGATATGGAAGCAGCAGAGGTAACCTTGATGACTCTCCATGCTGCCAAAGGGCTTGAATTCCCAGTTGTCTTCCTAATTGGTATGGAAGAGGGAGTCTTCCCTTTGTCACGTGCCTCAGAAGAGCCAGATGAACTCGAAGAAGAGCGTCGTTTGGCTTACGTAGGTATCACTCGGGCGGAAGAGATTCTCTTCCTTACCAACGCTAATACGCGTACGCTTTTTGGTAAGACTAGCTATAATCGTCCTAGCCGTTTCTTACGTGAAATTTCAGATGATTTATTACAATATCAAGGTTTAGCACGTCCAGCCAATTCATCATTTGGTGTTCGTTTTACAAAAGAAGAGCCGACACAATTTGGTCAGGGCATGAGTTTACAACAAGCGCTTCAGAACAGAAAAGCAAATGCACAGCCGCAAAGACATACTGGTGTTCAGCCATTTTCAAAAGCCACTGGGGAACTACCTTTTGGTAAGACTTCAGACTCTGGCAGCTCAGCTACTGATTGGGAAATCGGAGATATCGCTCACCATAAGAAGTGGGGAGATGGTACCGTCCTAGAAGTAACTGGAAGTGGCAAGACACAGGAACTTAAGATAAAATTCCCAGAAGTTGGACTTAAAAAAGTCTTGGCAAGCGTAGCACCTATTGTGAAGAAATAGAAAGGGACCAAAAGGTCCTTTTTATAAGCCCTCCCTATCACATTGATAAAAAATTTCTATTAGACAGCTAGCTTTTCTGGGTGTAGAATGAAGGCAACTTTTGTTTTGGAGGACACCCATATGTCACGAGAATTTTCATTTGAAACCTTACAATTACACGCTGGACAAACACCTGACAAGGAAACAAAATCACGTGCTGTTCCAATTTACCAAACCACTTCATATGTTTTTGACGACGCTCAAGAAGGTGAAGATCTCTTTGCCCTTAGAAAGCCTGGTAATATTTACACACGTATTACCAATCCAACAGTAGCAGTACTTGAAGAACGTATTGCAGCCCTCGAAGGTGGTGTTGGGGCCTTGGCTACGGCATCAGGTATGGCTGCAATCACTTATGCTATCCTTGGTTTGGCACATGCTGGCGATCACGTTGTTGCTGCGACAACCCTCTATGGTGGGACATTCAATCTCTTAAAAGAAACTCTTCCACGCTATGGTATCACAACAACTTTTGTAGATGTTGACAATCCTGAAGAAATTGAAGCTGCTATCAAAGATAATACCAAGCTTGTCTTGATTGAGTCTTTGGGAAATCCGCTTATCAATATTCCTGATTTTGAAAAAATTGCTGAGATTGCTCACAATCATAAGATTCCATTGGTTGCTGACAATACTTTTGGAACTCCATATCTCATCAATGTTATCTCCCATGGTGTAGATATCGTGGTTCATTCTGCAACTAAGTTTATCGGTGGACATGGAACAACTATTGGAGGTCTTATCGTCGATTCTGGTAAATTTGATTGGGAAGCTTCAGGCAAATTCCCACAGTTGGTTGACGAGGACCCATCTTACCACAATATCAGCTATACGCGTGATGTTGGCCCAGCAGCATTTGTAACTGCCCTTCGTACACAACTTTTGCGTGACACAGGGGCTGCCTTGGCACCTTTCAATGCTTTCTTGCTCTTGCAAGGACTTGAAACACTTTCACTTCGTGTCGAACGCCACGTCGAAAATACGAAAAAAATCGTAGACTTTTTGGAAAATCATCCAAAAGTTGAAAAAGTTAACTATCCTGGATTACCATCAAGTCCTTACTATGATTTGGCACAAAAATACTTCCCTAAAGGTCCAGGTTCTATTTTCACTTTCCATGTTAAAGGTGGACAAGACGAAGCACGTACCGTAATTGATAGTCTTGAAATCTTCTCAGATTTAGCTAACGTTGCTGATGCAAAATCTTTGGTGGTGCACCCTGCAACAACGACTCACCAACAATTGGCAGAAGCTGATTTACTAGCTTGTGGTGTCACTCCAAATCAAATTCGTATCTCAGTTGGTTTGGAAAACGCAGATGATTTGATTGAAGATTTAAAACTAGCTCTTGATAAAATCTAAGTATTTCAATACAAAATAATTTAGCCAGCTCTTTAGCTGGTTTTTTGTTATACTATCCCTATGAAATTTGTTTTTGATTTGGATGGAACCCTATGTTTTGATGGTATGACCATGTCAAAAGACCTACAAAAGGTTCTTTTAACTGCACCAAAATACGGGCATGACATTATTTTTGCAACAGCACGCTCTTACAGAGACTGTCTTAGTATTTTAGAAGGAGAATTGAGAAAGCTGACAGTAGTTGGCTTAAACGGTGGTGAAATCTTTCAAGATGAACACTTAGTATCGCAATACACAATACCTTCTCCTGCTCTAAGAACGATTGTTAGCTACTGTGATACTTATAATCTCCCTTATTTTATTGATGATACCTTTAATTATGCTATTCAAAATCCTGAGCAAATCCCTTTTCTTTCAAATGTTGATCCATTAAACAAAGCAAGGATTTTGCCTGTTCATGAACTTAATGAGCCTATCAAAGTTGTTATTCCACTTGTAGAGCATGAAGATATACGTGAAGACTTTATCTTTAATCTAAACAAACTGGAATGTTTAGACCTTAGTTATCATGATATCGAAAGGTGTCTTTACATTAATCCTAAAGGTGTAACCAAGGCTAGTACTGTTTTAAACCACTTTGGTAAAGACTTTGTAGCTTTTGGAAATGATCAAAATGATATTTCTCTTTTCAAAAATGCTATATATGGAGTGCAAATTGGTGATTATCCCTACCTAAAAAACTTTGCGGATGAGGTTATTCCTGCAATTAATGCAGTTATTGCTGAAAAAATTAGACTACTGTTTGAAAAGTTCTAAACAAATGCTTAGGCTTATTGCTATATTTACAGTACAATAGTTAAAAAAGTATTGGAGGACTAACATGCCAAAATTTATTGGAAAACCAGTTACGGTAGCAGAAGACAAACAACTTCAAGTTGGAGATACCTTGCGTGACTTTAACTTGACCGCGACAGATTTGACGAAAAAATCACTTTCAGAATTCGATGGAAAGAAAAAAGTTATCTCTATCGTTCCATCAATCGATACTGGTATCTGTTCAACTCAAACACGTACCTTTAATAAGGAATTGTCAGAATTAGACGATACAGTAGTTATTACTATTTCAGTGGACCTACCATTTGCACAAGCTCGTTGGTGTGGTGCTGAAGGACTTGAAAATGCCATCATGCTTTCTGACTACTATGATAATAGTTTCGGTAAAGATTATGGTGTCCTCATTGAAGAATGGCACTTGTTAGCACGTGCAGTTTTAGTGGCAGATGCTGACAATAAGATTACTTATGTCGAATATTTGGACAATATCAATACTGATCCAAACTATGAAGCAGCAGTAGCAGCGGTTAAAAGCTTATAAAATGAGGCTCAGGTCTCTTTTTTATTTTTGCCTTTCTTACAGTTTTTACTTGCAAAAGTATTAGCTTCTTGCTATTATTGTATAGCAATACTCAATATGGATAGTAAAATATAAAAAAGGAGATTCAATGTCTGAAAAAGAAAGACCTCAACTGATTATCGATTACGAAGCTAATACAGACAAACTTGTTCGTTTAGGCGATGTTGTCGATCAATTTAAAGGGAAAGCTGTCCCTGCTAAGGCAGAACCTGGCGAATTTTCTGTCATTAATCTATCGGATATGACACCCAACGGCATTGCCTACGATGACCTAAAGACGTTTTCTGAAGAACGCCGGAAATTATTACGATTTCTCTTAGAAGATGGGGATGTTCTTATTGCTTCTAAGGGAACTGTACAAAAAGTTGCTGTTTTCGAAGATCAGGGCAAGCGAGAAGTTGTCGCCTCATCAAATATCACAGTATTACGACCTAAGGAAAAACTCCGTGGTTTCTACATCAAGTTTTTCCTTGAGACAGAGATTGGTCGTGCCTATTTAGACTATGCTGATAAAGGAAAGGCTGTCCTAAATTTGTCGACAGCTGACCTCTTGGATATCAAAATTCCTGAGATACCAATTGTGAAGCAAGATTATCAAATTGCTGCCTACTTGCGTGGGCGTGCTGATTACCACCGTAAGATGGTGAGGGCAGAGCAGGAGTGGGAAAATATCCAGCATAATGTCACAGAAGCTCTATTTGGAAATTAATCAAAAGCCAGCAAACTAAGATTTGTTGGTTTTTTTTCATTATTCTCGTGTATAATGGAAGTAGTAAATATGTTAATAGGAGGTCATTATGACTACCAACACTATAGATTTATCACAACCTGTTGCAACAATCATTAAAGAGCATCCAGAGGTTAAGGAATTACTGATTGATCTCGGTTTCAAGCCCTTGTCTAACCCAGCTATGCTAAATACTGTCGGTAAGGTAACAAGTCTAAAGGCTGGATCTAAGTTAGCAAATATTCCCTTAGAAAAAATTAAGCAAACCTTACTGTGCAATGGTTATGACGTAATTGGTGACTGATATGGAAGATAATCGTATTCAAATACTCAAAGAAATTCTACTAGATTTGCACCATGGAGCCAGTCCTGAGAGTGTTCAAGAGCGCTTCAATCAACACTTCAAGGGAGTATCTGCCCTCGAAATCTCTATGATGGAGCATGAATTGATGTCATCAGAAGATGGGGTTACCTTTGAAGACGTAATGAGCCTCTGTAATGTCCACGCAAACCTCTTTAAAGGTGCTATTGCAGATGTGGAAGTGGCAGACGCTGATCAAGAGGGCCACCCTGTTTATGTGTTTAAACAAGAGAATTTAGCCCTACGTTCAGCTATTCTCCGTATCCGACGTATCTTAGAAAATATTAGTAAGCCTGAAAATGAAGATTTTAAATCTGACCTGTTCAATGGACTTAAGCATCAGATGACTCTACTTGGTCAATTCCATAATCATTATACGCGTAAAGAAAAGCTTTTCTTTCCAATAATGGAGCGTTACGGCCATGACTCCCCTCCAAAAGTGATGTGGGGAGTAGACGATGACATCCGAAAACTTTTTAGAGCGGCAGAAGCTAAACTAAAAGAACTTCCAGATGCTGATTTAGAAGAATTTTCAAAGTCTTTCGAAGCATTCTCAGAAGAGTTTGAAGCCATGATTTTCAAAGAAGAGGCTATCTTACTTATGATTCTGCTTGAAACCTTCACGCAAGACGATTGGCTTTCGATTGCCGAAGAAAGCGATGCCTATGGCTATGCAATAATAAAACCTACAGCTGTCTGGAAACCTAAGCGTGAACGTTTTGAGGAGGTAAATGCTGATACATCGCAAGAACAATCTGAACTAAGTAGTGACGAACATCTGGACAATACCCGAATTATTGACACTCCCGAAGGGCAGTTCACCATCAGCTTCACTCCAAAACCAAAAACTGAAACTGTCGTAGATAGAGAAACGACTCAGCCTTTTGGCAATGGTTATCTTTCTGTGGAGCAGGCCAATCTCATTCTCAACCATCTTCCTTTGGAAATCACTTTCGTCAATAAAGACGATATTTTCCAGTACTATAATGATAATGTTCCCGCCAATGAAATGGTTTTTAAACGAACACCTAGCCAAATTGGACGAAACGTTGAACTTTGTCATCCGCCAAAAGTGCTTGATAAGGTCAAGAAAATCTTTGAATTACTGAAGAGTGGGGAGCGTGACCAAGTTCCAATGTGGTTCAAATCTGAACGTTTAGGGAAATTCGTTTATGTTACCTATGCAGCTGTTAGAGATGACAAGGGAGACTTTCAGGGTGTCCTAGAATATGTGCAGGATATTCAGCCTTTCTTTGAATTGGAAAGCGACCTTAATAGAGATATCGATTAATAAGCTAGCAGACCTGCGATTGCTTATGACTATAATACTTAAGAGGTTTGAGACTTTGCTCTCTGCCTCTTTATGTTTCTACCTAGCTCTTTAGGATTGCTTTTGATATAATTAAAAGTATGATTTCAGGAATTATTAATCTCAAAAAAGAGGCTGGAATGACCAGTCATGATGCTGTATTTAAACTACGTAAAATATTACAAGAGAAAAAAATCGGACATGGAGGTACCCTTGATCCAGATGTTACTGGTGTTTTACCTATAGCGGTTGGAAAAGCGACTCGTGTTATTGAGTACATGACTGAAGCAGGAAAGGTCTACGAGGGAGAAATTACCATTGGATTTTCAACAACTACCGAGGATGCTAGTGGAGATGTCGTTCAAACAACTCCGGTTACAGAGTTAGATGAAGAAACCGTCGATCTGGCAATGGCTAGTTTTGATGGAGAAATCACACAAATTCCTCCTATGTATTCAGCGGTTAAGGTCAACGGAAAGAAACTTTATGAGTACGCACGCGCTGGAGAAGAAGTAGAGCGTCCACAACGTCAAGTGACAATTTCCGAATTTGTCCGTACCTCTCCCATTGAATTGGAAAACAATACCGCAAAATTCACCTTCCGTGTTGCTTGTAGCAAGGGGACTTATGTCCGTACTTTATCTGTCGATTTGGGTGCTAAACTCGGATACGCGAGTCATATGTCTGCTCTTCGTCGAACAGCCTCAGCTGGTCTAACCTTAGATAAGGCACTAACACTCTCACAAATTTCAGAAATGGTAGAAGCGGGGGATACTTCCTTCCTCCTTCCCATCGAATTTGGTGTTCAGGACCTACCAGCTGTTCAAGTCACTGAGGATGATGCTAAAGAAATTTCATTTGGTCGCTTTATTACTATCGATAGCCAAGAACCCTTAGTTGCGGCCTTTTTAGGAGACAAGGTTCTAGCCATCATGGAAAAGCGAAATCAAGTTTATAAACCTAGAAAAGTATTAAGTCAATGAAAGTAACTTCTATTAATGATTATAAAGATATCCATCAGGAAAAGGAAACGGTTCTTGTCTTAGGGTATTTCGATGCTCTTCACCGTGGTCATAAGGTCCTTTTTGATAAGGCGCGCCAGATTGCTGATGAAAAACAGCTTGAAGTAGCTGTCCTTACCT
This sequence comes from Streptococcus sp. ACS2, assembly GCF_000525585.1. NCBI lineage: Bacteria > Bacillati > Bacillota > Bacilli > Lactobacillales > Streptococcaceae > Streptococcus > Streptococcus sp. ACS2. Next base: position 34,833 of record NZ_JALT01000026.1, on the reverse strand, counting down.
TTAATGAGAGTCCTCAATTGACTTTTCAAAGGTATACGGATGATCTCCTCCTTCATATCACAGCACCCAAGAGACGTTGTGATCTTTTTGAAGCCTATGGAACAGATCAGCTTTATTTAACAGATTTCAATAGTGATTTTGCTCGAACAAGTTCAGACGATTTCATTGCTCGTTATATTAAACGTCTAAAAGCCCAAGAGGTTGTTGTGGGCTTTGATTACAAATTTGGACATCATCGAACAGATGCGGACTACCTAGCCCGTAATTTTTCTGGTAATGTTCATGTCATTGAGGAGCAACAAAGCGATGGTGAAAAGATTTCGTCAACACGTGTGCGTCAATTAATACGAGAAGGCAAGGTTAAAGAAGCCAATAAACTCCTTGGCCATGAATTCTCTACACGTGGCATCGTGGTGCATGGTGATGCCCGTGGACGTACCATTGGTTTTCCAACAGCAAATTTAGCACCTATTGATAGGACTTTTCTACCAGCTGACGGTGTCTATGTCGCCGATGTTGTAATTGATGGCAAACGTTATCGTTCCATGACTAGCCTAGGAAAAAACGTTACCTTTGGGGGAACAGAACTCCGTCTTGAAGCCAATATCTTTGATTTTGAAGGCGATATTTATGGAAAGACAATTGAAGTTTTTTGGCTGGATTATATCCGTGATATGATTAAGTTCAATAATATCGATGAACTATGTGCTCAACTGGAGGCTGATAAAAAAATCGCGGAAAAATTTTAAGAAAGCGTAGCCAAAACTAATCAAATAATGTATAATGATTAGGAATGTTAAAGTGAAAGGGGTGTTTGCATGGTAACTTTATTTTTATCACCTAGCTGCACCAGCTGTAGGAAAGCACGAGCCTGGTTGACCAATCATGAAGTTGCTTTTGACGAACACAATATTATCACGAGCCCATTAACTCACGATGAGTTAATGAAGGTTTTGTCTTACACGGAAAATGGTACTGAAGATATCATTTCAACCCGTTCAAAAGTCTTTCAGAAGCTGAATATCGATGTGGATGATTTGACCATCAAGGAACTCATTCAATTGATTTCTGAATACCCAAATCTTCTTCGTCGACCTATCATTATGGACAACAAACGCATGCAAATTGGTTTCAACGAAGATGAAATTCGTGCCTTTTTGCCTCGTGATTATAGAAAGCAAGAATTGCGCCAAGCGACCATTCGAGCTGAAATTGAGGGTAACAATGACTAAAGGAAATTATTCCTACCCACTCGATTCATCATGGAGCACTGAGGAAATTACCACAGTGCTTCATTTTTTGAGTCAGGTAGAAAAAGCATACGAGAGTAAGGTTGACCGTGACCAACTCTTGCAAGCCTATAAGGCATTTAAAACCGTTGTTCCAGGCAAAGCGCCTGAAAAACAACTAGACAAGGCCTTTGAAGAAGCTAGCGGTTTTTCAACCTATCAAGCTGTCAAAGCTGCTAAAGCAAAAGATAAAGGATTTGTATCACTTGGAAAATAAACTGATTTTCGCCAAAGAAATCATCAAAGAAGCCGGTGCTTTTATTAAAGAAAGTTTAAGTAAAACTATCACGGTCGAAGAAAAGACGGCTTTTGATGATTTAGTAACTAATATTGATAAACAAACACAAGATTTACTCGTGGCACGTATTAAATCCTCCTTCCCTTCAGACAATATTTTCGCTGAAGAAAATGGCTTGGTTCATAATATCAAAGATGGAAATGTCTGGGTCTTGGATCCTATTGATGGAACGGTCAATTTTATTGTCCAACAAGATAATTTTTGTGTTATGATTGCCTACTATGAAGAGGGGCAAGGAAAATTTGGCCTCATTTATAACGTCATGGCTGATCAACTTTTCTATGGTGGTGGCCAGTTTGATGTGTATTGTAATGACAAGTTGCTTCCAGCATATAAAAACCGACCTTTAGACCGTTGCCTAGTCGCTAGCAATGGAGCTATGTATGCTAAAAATTTTCACGGCTTAAAAGACCTTATTGATAAGACCTTGGGCGTTCGTGTCTACGGTGGTGCTGGTTTAAGCATGTCAAAAGTCCTATCTGGTCAAATTTTAGCTTACTTTTCAGTTATTTACCCATGGGACTATGCCGCAGCAAGTATTATGGGAGAAAAATTGGGTTATCACCTTGAGACCATTACTGGAGAACCACTGGATTATTCTAGTCGTCAAGCTGTGATGCTTGTCCCTAAAGACAGACTTAAAGAAATCAAGCATATTATGGGCTCAGAAAATTAATTTGAAACATAAAACCATACTGGACAAATCAGAACAGCAAGTTCTCTTGGTTAGTCCAGTTTTTTGATAGAAAGGAAACTATGCAATTTCCATCAGACTTTATAGAAAAATATAATAACCTCCTTAGAGATGAAGCTGAGGACTTCTTTGCATCTTTTGATCAAGAAGCCGTATCCGCCTACCGTACCAACCCTTTAAAAAAGCAACAGAAGGACTTTCCTGATGCTATCCCTGAAACACCTTGGGGCCATTACGGTAAAATTTCTGGAAAATCTGCCGACCATGCAACTGGTTTGGTTTATTCTCAGGAACCAGCTGCTCAAATGGTTGCTCAAGTGGCAGCTCCATCCAAGGGAAGTCGTGTTTTAGACTTGGCAGCTGCTCCAGGCGGAAAGTCTACTCATCTTCTTAGTTACCTAGATAATACAGGACTGCTGGTCAGCAATGAAATCAATCCAAAGCGTAGCAAAATTCTGGTTGAAAACATTGAGCGTTTTGGAGCGAGAAATGTTATTGTGACAAACACGTCAGCTGATAAACTAGTCAAAGTTTTCAAAAATTATTTTGATACGATTGTCTTTGATGGACCATGTTCTGGAGAAGGAATGTTTCGTAAGGATCCTGATGCAATCCAATATTGGCATAAGGAGTATCCTAATGAACTGGCACAATTACAGAAGGACATCTTATCAGACGGTTTGAAAATGCTCGCTCCTGGTGGACAATTGATCTACTCAACCTGCACCTGGTCTCCTGAGGAAAATGAAGGTGTTGTTGCTTGGATTTTAGAAAATAATCCTGATCTTGAATTGGTGGCAATCCCTAAATTGAATGGCATGAGTGATGGAATTGATTTTCCAGAAACAGCTCGAATGTATCCACACCATTTCAAAGGTGAAGGCCAGTTTGTGGCAAAATTCCAGGATAAGCGCGTACCTGAGCAAACACGTATCAAAGAGGGAAAATCTAACCTAAACAAGGAGCAGAAGCAACTTTGGGAAGATTTTGCAAAAAAACACCTTAAAACTAGACTGGATGGTTTGCTGCAAGTTTTTGGGGACAATCTCTACCTGCTTCCAAAAGGGCTCCCAGACCTTTCTAAAGTTAAAATCGCTCGTAACGGTTTGCATCTTGGTGTCTTCAAGAAAAAACGTTTCGAACCAAGTTTTGCTCTTGGAATTGCTTTAACATCTGATGAAGTTGTTTCAAGTATAGAGCTAAGTCAAGACCAGTTTGCCCAATACGTTTCTGGTAATGTGGTTACTCTAGATCATACACATCCTAACGGTTGGTATCAGCTTTTAGTGGATGGCAATGGTTTTGGGTTTGCTAAAGTTGTTGGAAATACGGTTAAAAACTACTATCCTAAAGGATTAAGATTTCACATTTAAGAACCTGTAACCAAACTTTAATATGACTTAGTTATCCTATACTTGTTATAATTAGATAGGTGTCTTTTAACAGCATACCTATGAGACACATTCTTACTTATGTTACAAAATGTCGGAGGACAAAAATGAAAAAAACAAAAGTCCTTGCAGTGATTCTGTCACTGGCAATGGCCATGCTGGTTTTAACTGGCTGTGCCTCTTGGATAGACCGTGGCCAGTCCATTACAGCAGTTGGTTCTACGGCCCTTCAACCCTTAGTGGAGGCAGCAGCAGATGGGTTCGCTGAAAAGAACCCTGAGAATATCGTTAACGTCCAAGGTGGCGGTTCTGGTACTGGACTTTCTCAGGTACAATCTGGTGCCGTTCAAATTGGTAACAGTGACCTTTTTGCCGAGGAAAAATCTGGAATCGATGCCAGTAAGCTTGTTGACTATCAAGTTGCCGTTGCAGGAATTGCAGTGATTACAAACAAAGAAGTCTCTGTAGATAACTTGACAACCGATCAACTTCGCAAGATTTTCACTGGGGAAATCACAAACTGGAAACAGCTTGGTGGTAAAGACCTAGAGATTACTATTATTAACCGTGCAGCTAGCTCAGGATCACGCGCAACTTTCGATGCAGTGATTATGGATGGTAAATCACCAATCCGTACCCAAGAGCAAGATTCTAACGGTATGGTTAAGTCAATCGTTGCTCAGACACCAGGTGCTATTTCATACCTATCATTTGCTTACCTTGATGATTCTGTTAAAACATTGAAGTTAAATGGATTTGAACCCAAAGCTGAAAATGTTGCAACTAACGATTGGCCGATTTGGTCCTACGAACATATGTATACCAAGGGAAAACCGGATAGCTATACCAAACAATTCTTAGATTACATGATGAGTGACGAAGTCCAAGAAAACGTCGTCGCAAAAATGGGTTACATTTCCATCCATAGCATGAAAGTTACCAAGGATGCTGATGGTAAAGTCTCAAAGAAGAGTGAGGAGTAAGCATGAAAAATGAAGAATTGGTGAAACAATTAACATCACCCTCTAAAAATTCACGCCTCGAGAAGTTTGGTAAAACAATCACTTTCCTTTGCCTGGCCTTGATTGTTTTCATCGTGGCGATGATTTTACTTTTCGTTGCTCAAAAAGGGCTGGCGACTTTCTTTGTCAATAAAGTTAGCTTGATCGAGTTTCTCTTTAGTGGTGATTGGTCACCATCTGAAGGTAAATTTGGGGCTCTACCAATGATTTTGGGATCATTCGTAGTGACTTTGCTTTCAGCCTTGGTTGCAACCCCATTTGCCATTGGAGCAGCCATCTTTATGACTGAGATTTCTCCTAAAGGGGCTAAATTCCTACAACCCGCTATTGAACTTTTGGTCGGGATTCCATCCGTTGTTTATGGATTTATTGGTCTCCAAGTCGTGGTTCCATTTGTTCGTTTAATTTTTGGTGGAACAGGTTTTGGTATTCTTTCAGGTACCTTTGTCTTGTTCGTCATGATTCTACCAACCGTAACCTTTATGACAACAGATACGCTTCGTGCAGTCCCTCGTCACTATCGTGAAGCTAGTCTAGCAATGGGGGCTACACGCTGGCAAACGATTTGGCGTGTGACACTTAATGCGGCTAAACCAGGTATCTTCACGGCCGTTATCTTTGGTATGGCCCGTGCCTTTGGTGAAGCTCTGGCCATCCAAATGGTTGTCGGAAATTCCGCCGTGATTCCAACTTCTTTAACGACACCAGCAGCAACATTGACATCTGTCTTGACTATGGGAATCGGGAATACAGTCATGGGTACTGTTTCAAACAATGTCCTTTGGTCTCTCGCCCTGGTGCTCTTATTGATGAGTCTTGGTTTCAATATGTTGGTGAAATTCATTACCCGTGAGAGAAAGAGAAATTATGAACGCTAAAAAAATTGATAAAATTGCCATCAGCACGCTTTATGTGATTGCTGGCATTATTGTAACAATCCTGGCAGCCTTGATTCTCTATATCTTGGTTCGCGGGATACCACACATCAGCTGGTCTTTCCTGACTAGTCGATCATCATCCTACAAAGCTGGTGGAGGAATTGGTGTTCAACTCTACAACTCATTCTTCCTATTGGTTATTACTTTGATTATTTCTGTGCCTCTTTCAATGGGAGCTGGCATCTTCTTATCAGAATATGCTAAAAAAGGACGACTTACCAACTTTGTCCGTACCTGCATTGAAATCCTATCTTCACTCCCTTCAGTGGTTGTCGGACTCTTTGGTTATTTGATTTTCGTTGTCCAATTTCAGTATGGATTTTCAATCCTATCAGGTGCCTTGGCCTTAACTGTCTTTAACTTGCCACAAATGACTCGTACGGTTGAAGATAGCTTAAGAACCGTTCACCATACCCAACGTGAAGCTGGCCTAGCTCTAGGTTTGTCTCGATGGGAAACTATCTGTCACGTTGTTGTTCCAGAAGCCTTACCTGGTATTGTTACAGGTATCGTTCTTGCTTCTGGTCGTATTTTCGGAGAAGCAGCAGCGCTTATCTATACAGCAGGTCAATCTGCACCAGCACTTAACTGGAGCGACTGGAATCCGCTTAGCATCTCTAGTCCAATTTCGATTTTCCGCCAAGCAGAGACACTTGCTGTTCACATCTGGAAGGTCAACTCAGAAGGTACGACACCTGACGCCACTGCAGTATCTGCTGGTTCAGCAGCAGTGCTCTTGATTTTCATTCTGATTTTCAACTTTGGTGCACGTCGTTTGGGAGCTTACCTCCATAAGAAATTAACATCCGCTTAAAGGAGTTATTATGACAAAATATAATTGGGACGAGCGTCATATTATCACCTTCCCAGAGAAGGAGCTCGCTCTTGAAACAAAGGACTTGCATGTCTACTATGGTCAAAAAGAAGCCATCAAAGGCATTGACATGCAATTCGAGAAAAATAAAATCACAGCTCTTATTGGGCCTTCAGGATGCGGTAAATCAACTTTTCTTCGTAGTCTAAACCGTATGAATGATACGATTGATATTGCTAAGGTTACTGGACAAATCCTTTATCAAGGAGTCGATGTTAACGCAAGTAATATCAATGTTTATGAAATGCGTAAACATATTGGAATGGTTTTCCAACGTCCAAATCCATTCGCCAAGTCTATTTACAGAAATATCACCTTTGCTCACGAACGTAAAGGTGTAAGAGATAAGCAAACCTTGGACGAGATTGTTGAAACATCACTTAAGCAAGCTGGACTTTGGGATCAAGTTAAAGATGACCTTCATAAATCTGCCTTTACCCTCTCAGGTGGTCAGCAGCAACGTCTTTGTATTGCAAGAGCTATTGCCGTTAAACCGCAGATTCTCCTCATGGACGAACCTGCAGCTTCATTGGACCCTGTAGCTACTATGCAGCTCGAAGAGACCATGTTTGAACTTAAGGAAGATTACTCTATTATTATCGTGACGCACAATATGCAACAAGCAGCGCGTGCTAGTGATTATACAGCATTCTTCTACCTTGGTGATCTTATCGAATATGATGAAACCAAGAAAATCTTCCAAGATGCTGCCCTACAGTCAACCAGTGACTATGTATCAGGACGTTTTGGATAGAAAGGAGCACTTATGACTGAACCAATCATTTCAATCAATGATTTATCGGTGTATTTCAATAAGAAAAAAGCCCTCAATAATGTGACAATGGATTTCTATCCAAATGAAATCACGGCCCTTATCGGTCCTTCAGGATCCGGGAAATCAACCCTGCTCCGTTCTATCAACCGAATGGGAGATTTAAATCCCGAATGGACACTTACTGGTGCTGTTTCATACAACGGTCACAATGTCTACAGTCCTCGAACAGATACCGTTGAACTCCGTAAAGAAATCGGAATGGTCTTCCAACAACCCAATCCTTTTCCAATGTCAATCTATGAAAACGTGGTTTATGGCCTTCGTATCAATGGTATCAAAGATAAGGCTGTTCTTGATCAAGCAGTAGAAGAATCACTAAAGGGTTCTTCAATCTGGGAAGAGGTTAAAGACCGTCTCCATGACTCAGCACTCGGACTTTCAGGAGGGCAACAACAACGTGTCTGTATTGCACGAGTGCTAGCCACATCTCCAAAGGTCATCCTTCTTGACGAACCAACGTCGGCCCTCGACCCTATATCCGCTGGTAAGATTGAGGAAACCCTCTATAACCTTAAAGAACAATACACCTTGTTGCTAGTCACTCGTTCTATGCAGCAGGCAAGTCGTATCTCACAACGAACAGCCTTTTTCCTTGATGGAGAGCTCATCGAGTATTCATCAACGAAAGACATGTTCCTAAATCCACAACATAAAGAAACTGAAGATTATATTACCGGTAAATTCGGTTAAGAAAGGACAGATTACTAAAAAAATTATGATGTTACGAACTCCCTTCGAAGAAGAATTAGAAAAACTCCACAACCAATTTTACGCTATGGGTACAGAGGTTGCAGCTCAGCTTAAGAAAGCTGTACGTGCCTTTATCAGCCATGACCGTGATTTGGCTAAGGAAGTCATTGAAAATGACGAAATCGTTAATAACTACGAAACCAAACTTGAGAAAAAATCACTTGAAATTATTGCTCTACAGCAACCTGTATCAAGTGATTTGCGTACAGTTATCACCGCACTTAAAGCATCTAGCGACGTTGAGCGTATGGGTGACCATGCCGTTGCTATCGCTAAAGCAACCATCCGCATTAAAGGTGAAGAGCGTCTAACTGAAATTGAAGCTGAAATCAAGAAAATGGGGAAAGCAGTCCGCCACATGGTCGAAGATGCTCTAGATGTTTACTTGAACAGTGACGAACGACGCGCTTATGAAATCGCAGCTTCAGATGAAATCATTGATAACTATTTCCGTGATATTCAAGCCATGACAGTAGAAGGTGTTCGTAAGAATCCTGATGCCGCCTTCGCTGCCAAAGAATATTTCCAAGTACTTATGTATTTGGAACGTATCGGTGACTATGCCCGCAATCTCTGCGAGTGGGTTGTCTATCTCAAATCTGGTAAAATCATTGAACTATAGGCAAAGCTTCCAATCTATGTTATAATGGGTCTGTATTGAATAATTCAGACCCTTTTCTTTTGTAAAAGAGTCTAATATCGAAACATTTGTCAGTCTGTTTCGATACGAAAAGTTAGATTAGGAGTATATACGTATGACAGCATCTGTTGCTCGTTTTATCGAAAGTTTCATCCCTGAAAATTACAATCTTTTCTTGGACATTAATCGTTCTGAAAAGACCTTTACAGGGAATGTTGCCATTACAGGTGAAGCCCTTGATAACCATATCTCCCTTCACCAAAAAGACCTTACCATTAGTTCCGTTCTCTTGGATAATGAATCGTTAAACTTCCAAATGGATGATGCTAACGAAGCCTTTCATATTGAACTTCCAGAGACCGGTGTTTTGACGCTTGTCATTGAATTCTCTGGTCGTATTACAGATAATATGACAGGGATTTACCCATCATATTACACCTACAATGGTGAGAAAAAGGAAATTATTTCAACGCAGTTTGAATCTCATTTTGCGCGTGAAGCCTTCCCATCTGTTGATGAACCAGAAGCTAAAGCTACTTTTGATTTCTCATTGAAATTTGATGCTGAAGAAGGCGATATAGCCTTGTCAAACATGCCTGAAATCAATAGCCATTTGCGTGAAGAGACTGGGGTTTGGACTTTTGAGACAACCCCTCGTATGTCTACATACCTCCTTGCCTTTGGTTTTGGAGCTCTTCAAGGTAAGACAGCGAAAACACAAAACGGTACTGAAGTTGGTGTCTTCGCTACAGTTGCACAAGCTGAAAACAGCGTTGACTTTGCCCTTGATATTGCCGTTCGTGTCATTGATTTCTACGAAGACTACTTCCAAGTCAAGTATCCTATCCCATTGTCATACCATCTCGCACTTCCTGACTTCTCAGCAGGTGCCATGGAAAACTGGGGTCTTGTTACCTATCGTGAAGTTTACCTTCTTGTAGATGAAAATAGCTCAGCTGCAAGCCGTCAACAAGTAGCCCTTGTAGTTGCCCACGAATTGGCTCACCAATGGTTCGGTAACCTTGTTACAATGAAATGGTGGGATGATCTCTGGCTTAACGAAAGCTTTGCCAATATGATGGAGTATGTTTCAGTAGATGCCATTGAGCCTAGCTGGAATATCTTTGAAGATTTCCAAACAACTGGTGTGCCTCATGCCCTCCAACGTGATGCTACAGACGGTGTTCAGTCTGTCCACATGGAAGTCAATCACCCAGATGAGATTAATACCCTCTTTGATAGTGCTATCGTTTATGCTAAAGGTAGCCGTCTCATGCATATGCTTCGCCGTTGGTTAGGTGACGAAGCCTTTGCTAAAGGACTTAAAGCTTACTTCGAAAAACATCAGTACAACAACACTATTGGACGAGATCTCTGGAATGCCCTTTCTGATGCTTCTGGTAAAGATGTCTCTAGTTTCATGGATACTTGGTTGGAGCAACCAGGTTACCCTGTTGTTAGTGCAGAAGTAGTTGACGACACTCTCATTCTTAGTCAAAAACAATTCTTCATTGGTGAACATGAAGATAAAGGTCGTCTTTGGGAGATTCCATTGAACACAAACTGGAAGGGGCTCCCAGACACACTCTCAGAAGAGCGTATTGAGATTCCAAATTATAACCAGCTTGCTGCTGAAAATAAAGGAGCTCTTCGCCTTAATACAGCAAATACAGCACATTACATCACAGATTATCAAGGTGAACTCTTGGACCAACTCTTAGAGGAATTTGCTAACCTTGATACTGTAAGTAAACTTCAGATTTTGCAAGAACGCCGTCTTCTTGCTGAAAGTGGCCGTATCTCGTATGCAAGCCTAGTTGCTCTTCTTGATTTTGTCGAAAAAGAAGAAAGCTTCTTGATTGCTCAAGCTAAGTCTCAAATCCTCGCTGGTTTGAAACGCTTTATCGATGAGGATACAGAAGCAGAAGTGCATTACAAGGCTTTAGTACGTCGTCAATTCCAAAATGACTTTGAGCGTCTTGGTTTCGATGCCAAAGATGGAGAATCAGATGAAGACGAAATGGTTCGTCAAACAGCTCTTAGCTACTTGATTCAAGCAGACTATCAACCAGCAGTCCTTGCGGCCGCAAGTGTTTTCCAAGCTCATAAAGAGAACATTGAAAGCATCCCTGCAAGTGTCCGTGGTCTCGTTCTCATTAACCAAATGAAACAGGAAGACAGTCTAACTCTTGTTGAAGACTATGTCAATGCATATGTAACAACAAATGATAGTAATTTCCGTCGTCAATTGACTCAAGCAGTTTCATACCTTAAAAACCAAGAAGGTCTCGACTACGTGCTAGGTCAGCTTAAAGACAAACATGTCGTTAAACCTCAAGACTTGTACCTATGGTATATGAATTTCCTCAGCAAATCATTTGCACAAGAAACCGTTTGGAACTGGGCGAAAGATAACTGGGATTGGATTAAGGCAGCCCTAGGTGGCGATATGAGCTTTGATAGCTTTGTTAATATCCCAGCTGGAATCTTTAAAACGCAAGAACGTCTTGATCAATATATTGCTTTCTTCGAGCCACAAACAAGTGATAAAGCCTTAGAACGTAATATCTTGATGGGAATTAAGACAATTGCCGCACGAGTAAACTTGATTGAAAAAGAAAAAGCAGCCGTTGAATCTGCCCTTAAAGATTATTAATAAGTAAAACAAGCTTTCCATGGAGGAGAGTTTGTTTTTTGTGTGTAATATTTTACATAAATTTAGTTATGTTTATGTATGATCATAAAATACTTTTAGCATAATTAAATTTATGTAAACTAAGAAATAACCACTCCAAATAGGAATGGTTAGACTAGGGTAATTATAAATTATCTAGAGCATTTTTTTGCTCATCATTGACGATATGAGTATAAAGATCAGTGACCTGAGTGGAAGCATGGCCAAGTTGGTGGCTAACTAAAACTTGAGACTTGGTAGCATCATAAAGACGTGTTGCCAGAGTGTGTCGTAGTTTATGGGGAGTCACACGTATCTTGAAATCCTGAGAATATTTGGCAACCATTTTTTCGATACTTGAAGCATCAATACGGTTTGGAACCCCTCGATATTCCGTTAAAAATAGGGCAAGGTCTTGCTTTTCAGCCTTATAGCGTTTATCACGGATACTAAGATAATTTTCAAGATAAGGTTTTGCAAAACTTGCTACATTAACTGAGTCTCGTTTGCCACCTTTTCGAGTAACATCAATGACCATCATTTTCAGATTGATATCTTTAAGGTCCAGGTTAACAGCCTCAGAAAGTCGAACCCCTGAAGCCAGTAGCAAGGCTATTATCGCTAAATCACGTTCTTTATTCTTGTAAAACGAAGATTTTGCGCGATTTGAGAGCTTAACTTCGTATTCATTTTCGACATAATCAAGAAATTCCAGGGTTTCATCGCCTAGAAAAAGTTTCTGCTTGATATTCTCAGCACGCGCAGCCAAGGTTTCTTTCTTTTTCTTAGTCGAAACTTTTTTCATGACGTTACGATAGAAATATGGCTCACCGTCAGGACCCTCGACCTCCTCAGTTAAATACTTATAGAGACTAGATAGAGCTGAAAGCGTACGGTTAATGGTTGTTTGAGAAACTCCCTGTTTCTTGGAATAGGTATTTAAGGACGGACGTTCACGTAGATAGAGCACAAATGACTCCATGTCTTTTTTAGTTAGATTTTCCAGGGTTTTGATGTCAATTGAGGCAATATCATGAGCATCTGAAATACCTGAGTCAATCAACCAGTCAAAAAAGCGTTTATATTCCTTAAGGTATTCGTATAAGGTCGTAAAAGAATATGGAACCGATAGTTTAGACTGATAATACTCCAAGACAAACCACGGCATTAGAGATTTGTATTCTTCAATTTTTTCGAGTAAGAGTTCACGTTTCATTTGTTTTTTCTCCAAAATTACTTAATAGAAGTATATCACACCCTTATCTTTCTTTCAAGAAAATTACAGTTTTTCGGAAAGATGTTATAGGATGTTTTCTCTTAGAGGCTTTATAGGTTTACTATCTGAATATATAAAATACCACACTAGGTCAATCAGATACTAACTTCCAGAACCAATGCGAAAATATCTATATCGTTATTTCACTTTGAAAGATTTTTCCCAAGAAAAAACAACCTGGAGTTTTCCAGATTGTTCAAACAATGATTAAGCTACGATAGCTTTTGCAACCTCCTCGGTTGTCATACGTGAGAAATAATGTGTTGTGTCAATAGTTTTAAGTTTTGCCAAGACATCTTCGTACTCGTAAGGTACACCAACCAACAAGTCTTCAATATCTGATACATCTCCGATACCAAAGAAATCTCCGTAAATCTTAACAGATTTAATGATTGAATTTTCAACGTTGGCATAGGTTGAGATTTTACCAGCTGGGTAACGAACATTACGTTCTACTGTGTATTCTGGTGACTGTCCGTAAGTCCAATCCCATGTATTGAATTGTTTCTCATAAGAGTCTTGAATCTTAGCCAATTCGCTTTCAGAAAGGACGTATTCTGTCATTTCTGGGTAGAATTCTTTCATTTTTTCCAAGATTTTATCTGAGAATTCATTTACAGTGATTTTTTCTGGCAATTCGTCGACGATGTTGGTCACACGAGCACGTACAGATTTAACGCCTTTTGATTCGATTTTGTCTTTGCTGACTTTAAGGGCTTGACCAAGAACCGACATATCAACGTCAAAAAGCAAGCAACCATGGTGCATCATACGACCTTTATAGTAAGCTTGAGCATTTCCACAGAACTTTTTACCATCGATTTCAAGATCATTACGACCAGTAAATTCAGCCTTAACTCCCAAATCAGCAAGTGTAGCGATTACAGGTTGAGAGAAAGTCTTAAAGTCAAAAGCACCTTCATCTGCCTTATTAGAGATGATGGTATAGTTCAGGTTATTCAAATCGTGATAAACAGCGCCACCACCAGACAAACGGCGAACAACCTTGATACCATGAGCATCTGTATATTCTTTGTTAATCTCTTGAATGGTATTTTGGTGTTTACCAACAATGATAGCTGGACGGTTAATCCAAAGAATGAACAATTCTTCTTCATTCACCAATTCACGAAAAGCATAGGCTTCCAAAGCAATATTATAGGCAGGATCGTTTGATGTATTTACGATATATTTCATTAGCTCTCCTCTTGTAATGTGATACTTATATTATAAAGGAAAACAGTGACAAAGTACACGAAGACGCCTTAGGTATAAGGATTTTCATGATATAATAGTATAAAATATGTGGGGAGTTTTGACATGATACAAAATCCTAGTAAATTGAGTCTCTTTTTCTCAAGGCTAACTAATAAAATAAATAAAAAGTTCAAAATAGCCTTAGCTCTGCTTCTTTTTGTAACCCTTGGAATTTTTCTCTATAATGCCTACCAAAGAGCTTACAAGCCTTATCTCTATGATAAGGAGAATTACTATTACAAGGCTTATCATTACAGTGTCAAGAAGATAATACCTCAAAGAAAAGTTGTCAAAGATATTGAGATTGAGGTTCTACACTTCGGAAAAGACGATTTTCCAGATGATTTGTCTGCCTATAAGGTCGGCCATTATATTGATAAAGGAATTGATCCCCGAAGACTTTTCTTACATATTACTTTTACAGATAATACCAATATGACTTTACCATTTGGACAGGTGACCTCTACTGAAAACTATTATGAAGAATATCAAAACTATTTCGATCATAAAGTATTTGAAGTCGGTCCAGGCTTTGATAAAGAATGGTTTTCTAATGCTGAGAACTACAGACAAATAATTCAGCGTTTCCCTGGATTACATGATAAAACAATGGATGCCGACTTCGAATTATATCTAAGAGATTTTCTTTTTTTGATAGTTCCTGGGGATACCCTATATCAAACTGGAGCTGTCAAAGATGGTGTTAGAGAGTACCAGTTTCAGTTGAAAAATCCTAAATCAGGAAAAATGCAAAGTTATATTATCTATGGAAATGAAGGTGACATTCCGATATGGGATTGGCAGACTCCCTTCGTTACCTTTGAAAAGAATTATGCTAACAAAGAAAGAATTCAAGACTTCTTCGATGACTACGATATTAGAGAGTATGGGGATTACTGGGATGGAATGTACAATATAACGTTTCCTCACTTAAATAGCTTTAGGGGTGACAAATACAACTTTTACAAGATGGCCTTTTACTCAGATGAATTTACAAATTTTCCACTAAGCCTTGATTTAACAGGTAAGAGCGAGAATTTTAAAATTACCATAACAGATTCATACCTACAAGAAGAATCCAGAACTGCAAAAGATCAAATCCATTATCTAAAATACTCAACATCTAAAACTTATGATGCATCAAATAAAGAAGCATATATTAATGATATATTGAATCATTATCATAACTGACAGAATTAAATTTATGTAAACACAGCTAACCATCTAAATTAGCTGTGTTTTTTTCATGAAAAAAACAAGACCATTTCTGATCTTGTTTCCTTCTATGCAACTAGATTTTTATTTTGTGTGCCAGATGTCTTTGTCATACTGTTCGATTGTACGGTCAGATGAGAAGAACCCTGCTTCAGCGATGTTGTAAACAACTTTTTTGTTCCATGCATCTTGATCTTCGTAAGCTGCGTATACTTCTTCTTTCTTGTCGATGTATTCAGCCAAGTCAATCAATGTCATGAACCAGTCTTTAGAGATAAGTTCTTTTTGGAGACGTTCCAAGCGTTCTTTATCTCCAACTTTAACGAGGTCTTCACTTACGATAAAGTCAACAGCTGCTTTGATATTAGCATCTTTTTTGTAGTAATCACGTGATACATAACTTTCTTTTTCGTAAAGGTCGATGATTGTATCAGAGTCTTTACCGAACGTGAAGATGTTTTCTGGTCCTACCAATTCAGCAATCTCAACGTTGGCACCGTCCATTGTACCAAGAGTGAGGGCACCGTTAAGCATGAATTTCATGTTACCTGTACCTGAAGCTTCTTTAGAAGCCAATGAGATTTGCTCTGAGATATCAGTTGCTGGGATAAGGTGTTCAGCAACTGTTACGTTGTAGTTTTCAACCAAGTGAACGTTGAGGTATTTGCTTACTTCTGGATCATTGTTGATGAGTTCAGAAAGTGACAAGATCAAGTGGATGATGTCTTGCGCAATAACGTAAGCAGGAGCTGCTTTACCACCAAAGATGATAGTAATTTTACGTTTTGGAAGGTTTCCTTTTTTGATTTCCAAGTATTTGTGGATGACATACAAAGCGTTCATTTGTTGACGTTTGTATTCGTGGAAACGTTTGATTTGAGTATCAATAATTGAGTTTTCATCAAGATCGATACCTTTGTTAGCTTTAAGATAACGTTTAAGAGACAATTTGTTATCATATTTGATTTCAGCCAAACGTTTGTGAACTGCTGGATCATCTGCAAAGGCAGCCAATTTTTCCAATTGAGTTGCGTCAGTAAGGTAACCATCGCCAATCAATTCTTTGATGTAATCAGCAAGTTCTTGGTTTGAGAATTCCAACCAACGACGGAATGTAATACCGTTTGTTTTGTTGTTGAAGCGTTCTGGGTAAAGGTCGTAGAATGGTTTCAACTCAGAAGATTTAAGGATTTCTGTGTGAAGTGCTGCTACACCGTTAACGCTTGTAGAGAAGTGGATATCCATGTGTGCCATGTGAACACGTTTGTCTTTGTCAATGATTTGAACACGTGGATCTTCGAATTTTTCACGAATGATAGCATCCAATTTCTTGATGATAACAACAAGGTGTGGAACAACTTCTTCAAGGTAGTCAAGAGGCCATTTTTCAAGGGCTTCAGCCAAGATAGTGTGGTTTGTGTAACCAACCATTTTGCTTACGATTGCTACTGCTTCATCAAATTCAAATCCATGTTTTTCTGTCAAAAGACGGATCAATTCTGGAATTACCATTGATGGGTGAGTATCATTGATTTGTACGTAAGCGTAATCTGGAAGATCATGAAGGTTAGATCCACGTTCGATAGCTTCGTCAATCAAAAGTTGAGCAGCATTTGATACCATGAAGTATTGTTGGTAGATACGCAAGAGCTCACCTTTACGAGTTGAGTCATCTGGGTAAAGGAAAAGTGTCAAGTTCTTTTGGATTTCGTCTTGATCAAAAGTGATTCCTTTATCAATCAAACCGTAGTCCACACCATTGATATCAAAGAGGTTAAGGTAGTTCTTAGTTTCTTTCTTATAACCCAAGATATCCAAACGGTCCAAACGAGATTTCAAAGTAAAGTTTTTGAATGGAACATCGTAAGAGATATCAGTTGGTACCAACCATGATTGATCTTCAATCCAGTAGTTTGGTTCTGCATCTTGTTTGTTATCTTTGAAGACTTGTTTGAAGAGACCACAGTGGTAGTTAAGACCAACACCTTCACCGTTGATGCCAAGTGTTGACATAGAATCGATGAAACATGAAGCCAAACGTCCCAAACCACCGTTACCAAGAGATGGTTCTGGTTCAACGTCTTCAATTTCGCTGATTGATTTACCAGCAGCATCCAATTCAGCCTTAACATCTTTGTAGATACCCAAGTTGATCAAGTTGTTAGACAAAAGTTTACCGATCAAGAATTCAGCTGAGATATAGTAAACTTTACGTTTGCTATCGTTTTTAGGTTTTGGAGCAGCTGCTTCTTTTACGAATTCCAACAAAAGATAGTAGATTCCTTCGTTTGAAAGGTCCTTAAGATTTTTGTTTTTTGCTTCAACATATTGTGTAAATGTAGCCATTTTAGTTATTACCTCGATTATATCTTTCTGTAATGTCTGTCAAAAATTCTTTCTTGTCGACAGTAATTTCACCTGGAAGCATACGCCATTTCCAGTTTTGACCAACTGTGTTAGGGAAGTTTGTACGGCTATTTTCAGGTTTATCAAGGATATCCTGCATAGTCGCAATAGCTGTGTTGCTTACAGTAGCAAAGAGGGTGCGAAGAAGAGCACGTGTGATTGGTTCACCTTGACGACGGTTGATGTATGCATCAGTATAATCACGTTGCTCTTGCGTCAAGTTGTCGTACCAACCGTTGATTACTTCGTTATCATGTGTACCTGTGTAGGCAACTGAATGTTGTGTGTATACGTGTGGAATGTCAATGCTATTTCCAGTAGTATCGTAGAATCCAAATTGAACAATCTTCATTCCAGGGTAACCACAGTCTGCAAGAAGTTTACGTGTCTTATCATCAATGTTACCAAGGTCTTCGGCAATGATTTTAAGATCACCCAATTCTTCTTTAACCACTTTGAAAAGGTCATAACCAGGTCCAGGAACCCATTCACCATTTTCAGCAGTTTCATCTCCTCCAGGAATTTCCCAGAAGTCAGAGAACCCTTTGAAGTGGTCAATACGCAAGTAATCATAAAGTTTAAATGATTCTTGAATACGGAATACCCACCAAGCATAATTTTCTGCTTTGTGTTTATCCCAAGCATAGATTGGGTTACCCCAAAGTTGACCAGTTGCTGAGAAGTTATCAGGTGGAACTCCTGCAATGTAACGCGGTTTACATTCAGCGTCTAGTTTGAAGAGATGTGGTTGAGTCCAAACTTCAACACTATCAGCTGAAATGTAGATTGGCATGTCACCGATGATTTGAATACCATTTTTGTTAGCATAAGCTTTTAGTTCTGCCCATTGGCTAAAGAAGAGGTATTGTACTACTTGGTGATATGTGATAACATCAGCAAGTTCTTTGCGAAGTTTCTCAAGAGTTGCTTCATCGCGTTTAACTGCTTTTTTATCATCCCAATCTTGAAGTGCTTTGTTATCGAAGTGTTCTTTGATAGCCATGAAATCAGCATAATCAGCTAACCAGTTAGCATTTTTAGTTTTAAAAGATTCGAATCTTTTAGTTTCTTTCTTATCTGCTAAAATTGCTTTAACTGCTTTTTCAAGAATTGGACGACGTGCTTCGTAAACTTTAGCATAGTCAATAAACTCAGGATCTGACCCAAAGTCAGCGTTTTTAACATCAGCTTTAGTTAAAAATTTGTCACGAATAAGGAAATCCAAATCGATAAAGTGTGTATTTCCTGCTACCGCTGAGAATGATTGGTAAGGTGAATCCCCATAACTTGTTGTAGTAAGTGGCAAAATCTGCCAGTAAGTTTGTTTTGTTTCTTTTAAGAAATCAACAAAGTCATAGGCTGCTTGACCGAAAGATCCGATCCCGTAGTCACCTGGAAGTGATGTGATGTGCATCAAAACACCGCTTGCTCGTTTGTTCATAACGTTTACCTCAAATTATTTTTTACACTTATTATTATAATGCAAACGTTTGCATTAGTCAAGAATTTTTAACAAAAAAATAAAAAATTTATAGCTCTTTAAAATAAAGTTCGTAAAACAAGCGCTTACATTACGGGAGTATTTTCTTAAATCTTTATTTCTATTGAATTCGAAAAATAGGTTTCTTTTTAAACGAAAAAAGTAGCCGGCTGTTTTTCTAACCAACTACTTGGATGCTCCTTAACCTATTAGGGATAAGTTCAGACGCTTTCTCTTTCTATAAGTTTAAATGGAATAATGACTTTTTGCGACTTAATCTTAGTCGCTTTAAGAATCCCAAGAAGGTTTTGAACACTTTCTTTAGCTAGTGCCTGAATATTAATGTCAAATGTGGTCAAGAAAGGATGCATGATTTCAGCAAAAGTCGAATTATTGAAAGAAATAATGGCATAATCTTCAGGAACTCTAAATCCTTGGTTGTTTAACCATTGAATGAGACGAAGGGCAATAAGGTCATCCTTAACAATCAAAGCTGTCGGAGAAAATCTTTCCAATTCCTTTTTAAAAGTCTCGATTGTTCGAGCTGAAAATACAAGTTCAGGTAAGACATCCAAATTTAGATTGTCTGCCACTTCCTGATACCCTTGATAACGTTCCTGTCCTACTTGCCCAAATAAATCGTCTGTGACAAAACCAATCTTTCGGTGACCTTTTGCCTGTAAGTAGTTCACAGCTTCATGACCTAATTCCTTATTATCATTATCAATATAGGTTACTTTATTTTCATTATCCACTGCTGCTCCAACCACTACAAAAGGTACTTTTTGTTTTAATAAGTAATCTTTAACCGGATCTTTCTTTTCTGAATAGAGAATTATAAAGCCATCTGCCCGTTTTTGGCGATGCATGAGCTCAACTTGCTTGACTAATTCCTCTAGAGTAGCACCCGTAGCAATACTAACGACCTGAGAATGACAACTAGCCTCTTCATTGATTGCTGTTAAAATCTCCATATAGAAGGGCTGGCTGATATTTTCACGGTCTGTTAAGGGAGGAAGAACAACACCTAAACTATGAGTTAAGCCTGTTGCCAACATTTGTGCTGCTGAGTTTGGTACATAACCTAATTCTTCCATAGCTGCTCTTACTTTAATTTTTGTTTCTTCTGATATAGCCGAGTTATCTTTTAATGTCCTACTTACCGTTGATGGGCTGACTCCAGCCTTCTTAGCAACATCTTTAATTGTAGCCATTATGTCCCTCTCATTCTCATAAAATTTTCTATATAGTCGTAAAATATAAGAACAATTATAAACTAGATAGGTGTTTTATGCAATCGTTTGCAAAAAAAATAATTTTTTTATAAAATACTTGACAAACGATGAAAGCGATTGCATAATGGTTATCGTAAACTAAATTTCTGGAGGAAATAGAAATGAAAAAATGGCAAAAGGTATTACTTGGTAGTGCTGGACTTCTCGTGGCTGGGTCG
This sequence comes from Streptococcus sp. ACS2, assembly GCF_000525585.1. Classification (NCBI taxonomy): domain Bacteria; kingdom Bacillati; phylum Bacillota; class Bacilli; order Lactobacillales; family Streptococcaceae; genus Streptococcus; species Streptococcus sp. ACS2. The sequence goes on along the minus strand of NZ_JALT01000026.1, from coordinate 14,341 downwards.
CTCTTGGTGGCTTGTGGGTCAAACTCAAGCAAGAGCTCAAGCTCAGATAGCAAGACTTTGAAACTTTGGGTACCAACTGGTGCTAAGAAATCTTACTCAGATACAGTAGCACAGTTTGAAAAGAAATCTGGTTACAAAGTTGATATGGTTGAAATGGAAGATCCAAATGCTCAAGAAAACTTGACTAAGGATGCTTCTACTGCTGCAGATGTCTTCTCACTTCCACATGACCAACTCGGTAAATTGGTAGACGCTGGAGCTATCCAAGAAATCCCAGAGCAATACTCAAAAGAAATTGCTGAGCAAGATACTGAACAAGCTGCTGTAGGTGCTCAATACAAAGGTAAAACTTACGCCTTCCCATACGGTATCGAAACTCAAGTTACATACTACAACAAATCTAAACTTAATGAAGAAGATGTGAAATCATATGAAACAATCACTTCTAAAGCTAAATTTGGTAGCAACTTGAAAGAAGTTAATGCTTATGTAACTGCTCCTCTCTTCCTTTCAGTTGGTGACACACTCTTTGGTCCTAACGGTGAAGATGTGAAAGGTACTAACTGGGGTAACGAGGCTGGTGTGAATGTTCTTAAATTCATCGCAGCTCAAAAAGACAATAAAGGATTTGTCAATGTCGATTCAGCTAACATGATGGCTAAATTCGAAGATGGTTCTGTTGATGCTTTCCAATCAGGACCATGGGACTACGCTGCAGCTGCTAAAGCTGTTGGTAAAGACAATCTTGGTGTTGCTGTTTACCCAACAGTTAATATCGGTGGTCAAGACGTTCAACAAAAAGCCTTCATGGGTGTTAAACTTTACGCAGTTAACCAAACACCATCTAAAGGTAACGCAGAACGTATCGCTGCTTCTTACCAATTGGCACAAGCTTTGACAAGCAAAGACAGTCAAAATAACCAATTCACTAATGAAGACCGTCACATCATCCCAGCTAACAAAGAAGTTCAAGCTTCTGAAGCTGTTCAAAAGGATGCTCTTGCACAAGCTGTAATCACTATGGGTTCATCTGATCAGTACACAACTGTTATGCCTAAACTTAGTCAAATGTCAGTCTTCTGGACTGAAAGTGCTGCTCTTATGAGTGATGCATATAACGGTAAAATCAAGGAAGACCAATTCCTTACTAAATTACAACAATTTGATAAAGATTTGGCAGCAGCTAAATAAGAATCCTAACTATGAGAAGGTAAAGAGGCAGGTCAGGTTCCTAGCCTCTTTATCTATCACTAATTAATCATTTATCTGAGGAGATATCTATGTCACAAACAATCTACGACACAACTCCTATGCGCCAGGTCTTCAAAGAAGGTACATGGGATGTCAAATTGTCCTTTCTGGTAATGGGATTGGCAAACTTGGTCAACAAACAGTTCACCAAGGGCTTGCTCTTCCTCCTTTCTGAGATTGCCTTCTTAGTAGCCTTCGTTATCCAAATCATCCCTGCACTTAAAGGTATGATTACCTTAGGGACTCAAGAACAAGGTGAGGCCGTTAAAGAAGTTAATGGGGTTAAGCTTACTGTTCAGGTCGCTGGAGATAACTCTATGCTCTTGTTGATTTTTGGACTTGCTTCACTGATCTTCTGTGCAGTCTTCGCTTATATTTACTGGTGTAACCTTAAGAGTGCTCGTCATCTCATGGCTCTCAAACAGTCTGGACGTAAAGTTCCTAACTTTGTCGAAGACTTCAAGACCTTGGCCGATGGTCGTTTCCACATGGGACTTATGACTATACCATTGATTGGAGTTTTGCTCTTCACAATCTTGCCTTTGATCTACATGATCTGTTTGGCCTTTACTAACTTTGACCACAATCACCCAGCACCTAAATCACTCTTTGACTGGGTTGGTTTCTCAAGTTTTGGTGAAGTTTTGCAAGGTCGTATGGCTGGTACTTTCTTCCCACTTTTGACATGGACCTTGATTTGGGCAGTTGCTGCAACAGCAACAACTTTCTTCTTCGGTATTGTCCTTGCTCTCTTGCTCAACACTAAGGGGCTTAAATTCAAGAAAGTATGGCGTACACTCTTTGTTATCACTATCGCCGTTCCTCAGTTCGTATCCCTTCTTTTGATGCGTAACTTCCTTAATGACCATGGTCCTTTAAATGGTTTGCTTCAAACCTTGCATCTCACTAATGGGCCTATTCCATTCTTGACTGATCCTCTCTGGGCTAAGTTCTCTATTATCTTTGTTAATATGTGGATTGGTATTCCGTTCACAATGTTGGTCGCAACTGGTATCATCATGAACTTGCCAACTGAGCAGATTGAAGCTGCTGAAATTGATGGAGCAAGCAAATTCCAAATCTTCAAGAGCATCACTTTCCCACAAATTCTCTTGATCATGGCACCATCATTGATTCAACAATTCATCGGTAATATCAATAACTTCAACGTTATCTACTTCCTTACTGGTGGTGGACCTACTAACTCTGAATACTATCAAGCGGGTTCAACTGACCTCTTGGTAACTTGGCTCTACAAACTGACTGTTAGCGCTAAAGACTACAACTTGGCATCTGTTATCGGTATCTTGATTTTCGCCATCTCTGCAACATTCAGTCTCTTGGCCTACACAAGATCATCTTCATTCAAGGAAGGGGCTGCTAAATAATGAAACGTAAGAAAAATCTTTACCTAACTGGTACTTATATTCTATTGACAGTTCTAGCTGTTATCTGGTTGATTCCTATTATTTGGATCTTCCTTACAAGTTTCCGTGGTGAAGGAGCTAATGCGGTTCCTTACTTCTTCCCTAAGACTTACACTTTTAATAACTACATTAAACTGTTTACCAGCGATGCTTATCCATTTGGAAAATGGTTCATCAATACCTTCATCGTTGCCACATGTACATGTATCCTCTCAACTTTGATTACCGTTGGGATGGCCTACTCACTTAGTCGTATTAAATTCAAACACAGAAATGGCTTCTTGAAATTGGCACTTGTACTTAACATGTTCCCTGGTTTCATGTCTATGATTGCGGTCTACTATATTTTGAAGGCCCTTAATTTGACACAAACCTTGACATCTTTGGTTTTGGTTTATTCTGCTGGGGCAGCACTTGGTTTCTACATTGCGAAAGGCTTCTTTGATACCATTCCTTACTCATTGGATGAATCAGCAATGATTGATGGGGCAACTCGTCTTCAAATCTTTACCAAAATTACCTTGCCACTTTCTAAACCAATCATCGTCTACACTGCCCTCATGGCCTTCATGGGACCTTGGGTAGACTTCATCTTTGCATCTGTTATCCTCGGTGACGTTAAAGATAAATATACCGTTGCCCTTGGACTCTACCAAATGCTTAACCAAGACGCTATCAATGAATGGTTCCTTCCATTTACCGCAGGTGCTATTATCATCGCCATCCCAATCACTCTTCTCTTTATCTTCATGCAGAAATACTATGTTGAAGGTGTAACCGGCGGATCAGTTAAATAATAAAGGATAAATGATATGACAACTCTTAAACTGGATAAAATTTACAAAAAATACCCAAATGCAACTCACTACTCTGTTGAAGATTTCAGTATCGACATCAAAGACAAGGAATTCATCGTTTTCGTAGGTCCTTCAGGATGTGGTAAATCAACAACTCTCCGTATGGTTGCTGGACTTGAAGAAATCACTGAAGGTAAACTCTATATTGATGGTGAAGTAGTTAATGACAAATCACCAAAAGACCGTGACATTGCCATGGTATTCCAAAACTACGCACTTTACCCACACATGACTGTTTATGAAAATATGGCCTTTGGTCTTAAACTTCGTAAATATAAAAAAGACGATATTGACAAACGTGTGCGTGAAGCTGCTGCTAGCCTTGGGTTGACTGAGTTCTTAGATCGTAAGCCGGCAGACCTTTCTGGTGGTCAACGTCAGCGTGTAGCTATGGGACGTGCCATCGTTCGTGATGCTAAAGTCTTCCTCATGGATGAACCTCTCTCAAACTTGGATGCTAAACTTCGTGTCACTATGCGTGCTGAAATTGCTAAAATTACTCGTAATATTGGCGCAACAACCATCTATGTTACTCACGACCAAACAGAAGCCATGACTCTTGCTGACCGTATCGTTATCATGAGTTCTACTAAAAATCCTGATGGTTCTGGTACTATCGGTCGTATCGAACAAATTGGTACACCTCAGGAACTTTACAATGAACCAGCCAACAAATTTGTTGCTGGATTTATCGGAAGTCCTGCTATGAACTTCTTCAATGTTAAGGTTGACGGCAATCGTATCACTAACTCTGAAGGCTTGGATATTGCAATTTCTGAAGGTCAAGCTAAAATCTTGAAAGAAACAGGTTATCAAGGCAAAGAAGTTATCTTTGGTATCCGTCCTGAAGATGTTTCAAGCAGTCCAATCGTTCAAGAAGTATATCCAGATGCCAATGTAGATGCTGAAGTCGTCGTTTCAGAGCTTCTTGGTGCAGAAACAATGCTTTACCTAAAACTTGGAGAAACTGAATTTGCTGCCCGTGTTGATGCGCGTGACTTCCACAATCCAGGTGAAAAAGTAAACCTTACTTTCAGCGTTGCAAAAGGTCATTTCTTCGACGCTGAGACAGAAAAACGTATCAGTTTGTAAAATAAAAAAATCAGCCTTCTTGAGCTGATTTTTTGTATGGCATGATTAAACTACCTTCTAACTTTTGCTTCCTGACACTCACTAAACAACTCTCTCAATCTATGATATAATATCCCTTGGCACCTCGACACCGCCTACGAAGGGAGGTGAGTTTGCCTATGATGGATTTACTATTCAAAACTATCATCGGACCTATTGTGGTCGGTGTTATCCTTCGTCTGATCGACAAGTGGTTAAACAAGGATAGATAGTGCTAAAAAAGACCCCGAGCTTATGTGGAAGTTAGCTTGGGGTCTTTTCTTGCCTATGATATAGACTTACTATTCAATACAAGTGTATTATGTCATAAAAGCTTAGAATTGTCAAGAAACTAGAGTATCTAGGAACTAGTCTTTCTTCTCAGTCTCATGATCCTTTTTATCTTCATCAGTCTTACTTACAGCTGCTTTAAATTCGGCTAGCATTTTACCGATGGATTGGCCGAGTTCTGGCAAGCGTTTAGGACCAAAGATGAGGAGGGCTCCTAGGACAATAATGATAAGTCCTGGGGCTCCGATATCACGTAGAATTCCCATGAGATTTCCTTTCTATTTATCTTTATATTTTCTTTGTTTACGTTTATAAATGAACTTACTTAGAGTTACGCTAACTTCATAAAGCAAGATTAAGGGTGCCGTCATGGCCAGGTCGCTGATAAAGTCAGCTGGTGTTAGAATGACCGCCAAAACCAAGAGAATAAAGTAAGCATAGCGTCTATAATGTGTCAGAAAAACTGGTGTTATTATGCCGATAGATGTCAAAAAACTCACAACTACGGGGAGTTCAAAGAGAACGGCCAAAGGCACTGTCGTATGCAGTAAGAAACTAAGGTAGTTCTGTGCTGTAATTTGTGTATTAAAGAGCCCTTCGCCTAGTTTTAAAAGCACCTCTAAGATAGCTGGACTAACAAAATAATAACCAAAAGCCAAACCCAATACAAAACAGACAAAAGTTGCTGGGATATAAGCAAAGATAGCACGCGCTTCATTGTCCCTCAAACCTGGTTTCACAAACTTCCAAATCTGGTAGGTGGTGAAAGGCAAAGTAACCGTAAAAGCCATGAGACTAGCCAAGTTAATGTAAATCCAAAGAATATCGTTAGGCCCTAGAACTAATAAAGGCTTGTCAAATCCTCTGGTTAGATAAGCATAGAGTTGCCTAGCAAACAACAGAGTAATACAAAAAACTAGGAAAAAGCATAACACTACTGCAATGAAACGTCTCCGAAATTCCACCAGATGCTCAACAATAGTCATCTCATCTTCATTTCTTGCCATGCTGTTTCACCGTCACAAAGGCAATAATAGCAATAAAGATAAGTTGTGGAATCAAGACTTCCCAGCTTGGATAGATACCAGCCCAATCAATGGTTGGGAAACCACTAATCAAATGATTAGACATCATATTAGTCAACTGAAGGGCATGAATGCTGACACCGAGCATCTTGAAGGCCAAGGCATAAATCAACCAAGTCAAAATAAAGAAAATGCGGTGCGGTTTAATATAGTGACTCGCTTTAGTCATAGCCACAGCAATGATAACAAGAACTGCAATGGCTGAAGCAATACCAATCAAGAAATTAGCTGTCGTGATACGTGGGACAATACCGACATAGAAAAGAATAGTCTCGGCACCTTCACGGAAGACAGCCAAGAAACTGAGGGCAAACATGGACACAAAGCTTCCAGTAGCCGTCACCATCTTCATCTGGCGGTCCATAAAGTCATTCCACTGTTTGACTGAAGACTTACTATGGAGCCAAATTCCAATCAGAATCATCATCGCAACTGCAAAGATACCAACGCCACCTTCAATAATTTCACGGTTGGCCCCCGAGGTCACAGCTGGAAAAACAACTTGTAAGATAACAGCTATAACTGCGCTGGCAAGAACACCAGCAATGGCTCCGCCATAAACCCATTTGAGTCCCTTACGCATCTTAGCTGCCTTAAGAGTTGTCACAAGAGCCATGACGATGAGGAGGGCTTCAACCCCTTCACGCAAGAGAATCAACATGGCATCAAATGCATTATAAGAAGCACTTGTATCGATAGCTGATAGGTCTGTAATTAAGGCTTGCAGTTTGTCCTGATAAGCTTTTTCTTTCCCCTTAACCATGATAACCGGTGTTTCACTCTCCACGCGCGTATAGAGGCTTGGGTTAGTCGTGCTCACGTCACCTTCAATGGTTGGCCAGATAGTGATGAACTTCTTCATAGTTGCCGCAGCCGTTTTTTCATCACCTGATTGGAATTGACCGAGAGCTTTTTCCAAGAGCTTAATACCATCTTTTAGGGTTAAACTTGAGCTTGTGCTATCAAGAGGGACGCCCTTGATAAAGTCATCAATCCCACCCTTGAGATCATCATAGGATGACTGGATGCTGGTGAAATCAGTAGGCTCCGTCTCAATACTGCTTCGCAAAAGTGAAATAGCCGTCTCAATCTTGCCGTAGTAGGCAGTACTGTGGTCACGGACAACAGCTTCATTTCGCGTCCAAGCATTATTCAATTCGCCATAAGTTTTGCGGGTCTCAGCTAGGTCTTTAGCCGTAATGGCATCCTGTAAGTTTTTGAAATAAGGCTCTAGGCGTGTTTCAAGTTTTTCCTTTTCGGCATCTAAATCAACAGGATTTTGCTCTTTCTCAAATTTAAGAAGGGCTGACGAAATGGAGGTTAGGTCCTCTTCTGTCACGTCACCCTTAATATCAAGAGCCTTGCTAACTTTTTTACCTGCCTTGGAATCGTGATTTTCTTTAGTTTCGAAATCAGTCTTAATCTCAGCAACCAATTCCTTAGCTTTAGCTTGATCTTTATTTTGAACAGCTGTTGTCGCATCTGTAATTTTGATATAGAGGTCACTGTATGATTCAGCAGCTACTGGATAGGTCCAGAATAAGGCTAAAAGCCCAAGCAAAACGAGGAGTTTATTCAAAGAGTGCTTGACCAAGGTAGCCTCCTTTCTCCACGCCAGCAAAGCAAGCAAAGAGCCCACTTCCGATATGGGTGATGTACTCGTTCATCTTGTCTACAGCACCAAGATTGGTCTGAATTTTAACAAAACGGTCTGGATCCTTCTGGTAGGCAATGAAAATCAAACCTGAATCAAACTGGCCAGTTCTCTCATCAATGCCATCTGAATAAGAATATGAACGACGTAAGATAGGAAGGTCTACTTCTTTAGCCAAACGGACATGCGAATCTACAGGAAGTTTAGATAAATCTACTTCATCAAACTCATCTTTCTTTCCAAAAGGTGCGCCTGATTCCTTGTAACGACCAAAGGTGTTTTCCTGCTCTTGCAAATTAGTACGATCCCAAGTTTCAAGGTGCATCTGTACCAGACGAAGAGCCATATAAGAACCACCCTTCATCCAATCTTGACTATCAGTCCAGACAACCTTGTCGAATTCCTTTTCTGTCGTAACATTGGCAGTACCGTCCTTGAAACCAAAAAGATTTCGAGGCGTTTCCTTGCGGTCTCCAATTGCAGCAAAACCTGATTTGCTCCACTTCATGGTAATTTTATTACGACCTTTACGAATCAGATTGCGGACAGCGTGGAAAGCTACTTGTTCATCGTCCGCACAGGCTTGAATCACGATATCACCACCCGTATACTTGTCCTGCAACTGCTCCTTAGGAAATGGAGGCAAATCACGGAAGAGCTTAGGACGTTTGGATTCTAAACCAAGTTTTTTAAGAAAATCAGCCGAAACTCCAAAAGTCAGACTCAGGCGATAGGGATTGAGTCCTACCGTTTCGCCTGTATCCGTAGGAGGCAAGAGGGCATTAGAACCATCTTTTTTGACTAACTCTCCTTCGACCAATTTACTACTATAATCGGTCCAGTCTTTAAAAAGCTGGATGACATCTTTTTTATCGGTTGTATGAAGATCTAGCACCACCAAGTAGCAAGCCTTCTGCATAGGAGTCGTAATCCCAGCCTGGTGCTTGCCAAAGAAGCTAATATCTTCATCACCATCATAAGCCTTTTTACTTGAACTATCCTGATTAGCGAAAAAAGCAGATGCACCAGAAAGACCAAGCGCAAGCCCAGCCCCTCCAATACCTGCTTTTTTAAGAAATTCACGACGGTCCATTTTTTGATCTAAAAATTTTTCGTCAGTCATTTTTCTTATTTCCCATCTAGGATAACACCCATTTGTGATAATGGTTCACCAAGTTTAGTTACAGCTTCGGCCAATTCCTTAGTATCTGCCTCACTCAAATCTGTATAAGACTTATAGTTTTTCTCATCAGTCATGTGTTTGTCCAAAAGACCATTCACATTCTTGAATTCAGTTTCCAGAGTCTTAACAAGTTTAGCATCTTTCTTTTGGATCAACGGCTTGAAAAGTTCAAAGATTTTTTCTGCCCCTTCAATATTGGCACGGAAGTCGTAAAGATCCGTGTGTGAGAAGACCTCTTCTTCACCTGTAATCTTTTGAGTGGCAACTTCATTAAGAAGGTCAACAGCACCTGTCAACATGATATCTGGAGTAACTTTAACAGTTGCAATTTTAGCTTTGAGTTCCTTAATATCGTTAACCAATTGATCTACATAGGCAGCTGTACCCTCTGTCGTGTTGTCTTGCCACATGATACGTTCGATACGGTGGAACCCTGACCAACCGTCTTCTGATTTATTTTCGTCCATGTAATCAACCAAACGGTAGTCGATTTTCACGTCAGACTCACCAAAGCTTTCTGCAATCGGTTCTGAACGCTCGTAAGCCATACGAATCAATGGGTATTGTTTCTTAGCTTCTTCAAGATTTCCTGACTTGAGGGTTTCACTGAATCCTTCAGTATCTTTCAAAAGCTGATCAATTTCGCCTTCTACGAAAGTCTTATAATCACTTGTGGCCTGCTTCAATTGCTTTTGCTCACTGGCTGTGAGTTTTGAGGTAGTTGAGCTTGAATTACTTGAATTACCAGATTTGGCACAAGCCGTCAATAAAAGTCCTGATGCCAAAAGAACAACACCAAGTTTGCTAAGTTTTTTCATGAATGTCTCCTATTTTCAAGATAGTGTTCGACATTTGTCGTTATATATGTGAATCGTCGTTTTAACATTAATAAAGAACGAACGATGATAAGTCAATAATGATCTCTCGTATGTAAGAGAACAATATCTAAACTAACAGAAGAAACCAGCACTGTCAACGGTTTTAGGCTATTTAAGAACTATTCTAAAGAGCAGATAAGAATGATTCTAAATAAAAGAAAAACAACAGGAAATAACCTGTTGCTACTTATTATTTTGTACGACGTTTTCGAAGGAATCCTAGGCTAAGAATGCTTAGAAGACCTGCTAAAAAGAGTCCACGATTTGTCTTTTCACCAGTGGATGGCAGTTGTTTATCAGTCTGACGACTAGCTTCAGTCTTAGCCTGACCATTGTCACGATTAACAAGTTCAGCATCTCCAACAAGGTCCTCTTTACCTGAAGCCTTGACATTTGCTTTAGTTGCCTCAGTATCTTTACCACCAAATGACCCGGTCTTTTCAGAAGGCTGATCTACTGCCTCAGTTGGCGTCTGAGCATTAGTCAAACGAATAATAGTCGCTGTTAGTGGATCCAAGGTCAAGATGTGATTGTTGATTGTCACACCTGATAACTCACTAATTCCGGATAAATTGACTTGACTGCCATCTGCCAAAACCAGATAGGATAGGCCATTTGTAATCTTACTCAAATCAAACTGACGAGCCTTGCTATCGGCATTGACATAGACAAGGTAACGGTCTCCATTCGAAGCAACAGTTTGGTATCCCAATACCAAATCTTCTTGAGCGACATTGTCCTGACCAGGAACTGTCAATAGCGTTAGACGTGCATCTACATCTGCTTTTGATTTGAAATTGAAGGCATCTGTCGACTTACGTAAGGCGATCAAACCTTTGGTAAAGGCGCGAGTTTTCGTATTTTCTGGGAAGGCCTGGCTATCAGTCGCCTTAGTCCAGTCAAAATGGTTAACCGCGTCACTAGAATCATAAGAATCATGGATAAAGTAAGGATAGTCAAATGGATTGCCCTTTTCATCCACTAAGAGATGTGACTTATTTGGCACCTTGTCCTCAGACACAGGATAACGGTAGGCAGGATCACGGAACTGTTTGGTGCGGCCGTATTCCTGACCAGAGTGAATAAATGGTGTTCCCTGAGCAGTCAATACCATGAGGTTTCCTAGACGCAAACGACGATGAATTTCAGCATTATTCTCAGGCTTGCTTGGATCCTTCTTGATTGATTGGGCGATGATATCAAAAAGGGTCAAATTATCGTGAGCAGCAATATATTGAATCACATCACCTGGAGAATCAGCCTCGAAGTTAGTTGGTTGTGCCTTGATATTGTCAAAGACCTTATTAATATCACGTTTGCCACCTGTGATAAAGGCAGGTGTCCCCTCGTTTGGATAACCTGATTTGAGGGTGTTTCGAATATCGTCTGAAAATACAGCTACGGTATCTGTGTCTTTCATCCAAGACTGATCGGCAGGCTGAACAGGGCTATTTTCATCGCCAGTATAAGTCACCCAGCCCTCACCAAGCATAATAAGGTTTGGATTAAGGGCACGTGCAGCATGGTAAGCTTGCTCGATACTTTCAGCATCATGGTCACCCATCATATCAAAACGGAAACCATCCACCTTGTACTCCTTAGTAAGATAAGCAATCGAATCAACCAAGACACGACGACTCATATAGTGAGTCGTGCCTAGACGACCCCCTCCAAAACTCGAACGAGGAGTACCATCAGCATCCATAAAGTGATAATAATTTGGCTCAAGGTCTTCAAAAATAGCTGTCTTGGCTGTATGATTATAGACTACATCCAAGATAACGCCCATACCGTGGGCATGAATAGCAGCAACTAAATTCTTGAATTCTTCGATACGTTTAGCTGGTTCACTTGGGTTTTCAGAATACATACCTGTCAAAGAGAAATAGTTTTGTGGATCATAGCCCCAGTTGTAGTTACTATCACTTGATGCATAGGCATCCAAACGCTTCCCATTTTGCATTTCATTGACAAAATAGTAGCTTAATACTGGTAAAAGCTGAATATGGGTAACACCGAGATCTTTAAGATAATCCAAACGCTCTGCAAAGGCTGCAAAAGTCCCAAACTGGTGTTTCAATTCAGCTGAGATAGCCTTATCAGAGGTGAAATCTCGGACATGAGCCTCATAAATGATGGCATCTTCTCGAGATTTAAAGTTTGGAATCTTAGCGTAGTCAAGATCTTTTGGTCCATAATTAGCAGGATCTACAAAGGCAGCCTTGGCAATCTTGTGTTCAGGTCCCTTGCTGGCATTGTCACTATTCCAAGCAGCCAAAGACTTAGCATAAGGATCCAAAACGATTACAGACTGATCACCACGTTTAATGCGATATTGATAGAAATAACCTGTTAAGTTTTCCAAACCAAGATCAGTCGCAAGCAAGTCAGCTTGCCAAGTACCTCGAGGTCCTTTGCTTAGGGCATGTTCAGCAAGAACCATGTCTTGATTATTCTTATCATAGACAATGATATCTACTTGATCTGCACTTGGTGACCAAAGTGTCACATGTGCCTTAGTACCATTCTCTTGAAGACGAGCACCCAATTCACCATCGTAACTGTAGAGCACATCCTTCAATTGCCAACTCTCAGACGTTTTAAAACTATCATTGCCCAAAGTGACCTTGTAAGGCAGATTTTCCGCAGCAAAATCACCTGTTAATGTAGCTTTTTTGAGTTTAGCATCCAACTCAAGCTGTTTAAGAGTTGCACTGTTTCCATCCTTGTCTGTCACCTTTAGGTCTTTGAGAATGTCTTCAGATGAGACCTCGTCTAAGTTGGTGAAGCTGAGTTCAATTTTGCTTGGACTAAGTTGCTGAGCCCCAGTCAAACGCACATCCTTAACAAAATAAGGGTTGGTGTAGACTGTCGTATCAGTATCTCGTACGAAAAGCTGACGAGTTTTTTTCAAGTCACTAAATTTATAATCATTTGGTTGAATTTTCACATCATCTCCTATTTTGCTCTCATCTAAGAGTAAAAATCCAATAGATTTAGCAGCCTCGGTTAGCGGAATGTCTAAATAGGCACCATACTTACCATTTGGTTGAAAATTAACACCATCAGGCCAATTACTTGGGGCATCCTTTACATCTCCCCAATACCATACAGACTTATTACTATAGTCGCCATCCGTACGGAAATAATTGATACGAACGTGATCTTGAGGGATAGGTTGATAACTGTAAACTTGAAAATCCTTGTCAATCCAAGCCTCATTCATTTGAGGACTAAGAATTTCTACTGCTTTATCCCCTGAAAGGTTCGTTCCAGCAGCATTATTAATCAAGAAACTAAGCTTTTTAGGTGTTGAAGACAGCTTCACATCCAAGTAAACACCATAATTATCCTGTTTGGCTTCTGCAAATGAGGTTGCTCCTGTTGGCCAAGCACCTTTCTGAGATGATGGCGTCTCCACATCATCCCAAGTCCAAAGCCCAAGTGATGCCTTATCCTGACTTGGCAACTCTTGGAAATGCAAGCGAATAGTCCCCTCAGCAATAGGTTCCTCAGATGCATTAGTGAGAGCTTGACTATTATTAGTACTTACTGTTTTTGGCGTGTTTTCGCTAGTTTCAGTTAGCTTGGTAGGCTCAGTACGGCTAGTATTTTCTGCTGGAAGAGAAACTGGCTCATTTTCCTTGGACACTGTGGCATTCTCAGCTGTTAGAGGAGCTGTTGGCGTTTCAGTTACTAGACCACTGGTGGTAAGACTAGAATCAGCTGATTCTACCTGTGTACTTGAGGCAGGTGTTGACACTACTTCTTCTGCCTTGACTCCATGAGTAGCAGCAAAGCTCAAAAAAACAGCTCCAATGGTTACAGAAGCCAACCCTAACTTGTACTTGCGAAGACTATAACGAAGGACTTTTTCGTCATTAGTTTGAGTATTCCTTTTCATACTAACTCCTTTTGGTTAACATTTTCATATTTTTTAATATACCATTTAGATTAGATTTATGCAAGCGTTTTCGCTCTTTGAAAATAAAAAGAGAACCATTAGATTCTCTCAATTTCTTAATTATAAACAGAATAATAACGCTTAATTCCTGCTACAATCGCATTGGCCAAAGTTTCTTGGTAAGCAGAAGTCGTTAAGCGAGCTGCTTCTTGAGGATTTGACAAGAAACCTAGTTCTAGAAGGACTGCCGGCGCTGTTGTTTCTCGCAAGACCGCAAAGGTGCGACGCTTAACGCCCTGATTCTGAGCTCCAGTTGCGTTAATAAGGCTAGACTGAATAGCATTTGCCAGGGTATCGCTCATACTCAAACGAGTCGGATTGGCATGGTAAGCTGCATTAATACGTGATGGGTATTCTGCAAAAGGTTGGTAATAATAAGTCTCGATACCTTGCACATCAGAGCTTCCTGAAGCATTGATATGGATACTTACGAAGATATCTGATTCAGAGGCATTAGCTGCACGAGAGCGGTCCGTCAAATCAACATAGGTATCGCTGGTACGTGTGGTCACAACTTGATAACCTTCTGATTCTAGTTTAGCTTTCACACGGCTTTGGATGGCCAAAGTCAAGCTCTTTTCAGAAATACCAAAGTACGAAGCTCCTGGATCATAGCCACCATGGCCAGCATCGAGATAGAC
>NZ_JALT01000025.1:0-55921 GCF_000525585.1 Streptococcus sp. ACS2 | reverse complement strand
AAGTTCGCGCCATTTGTTTATATTTTGGAAGGGTAGCGAAGAGGCTAAACGCGGCGGACTGTAAATCCGCTCCTTCGGGTTCGGGGGTTCGAATCCCTCCCCTTCCATAGTTACGGGCATAGTTTAAAGGTAGAACTAAGGTCTCCAAAACCTTCAGTGTGGGTTCAATTCCTACTGCCCGTGTTAGTAAAGTGGCGAATGTGGTGAAGTGGTTAACACATCAGATTGTGGCTCTGACATTCGGGGGTTCGATTCCCCTCATTCGCCTATATTTTTGGGGTATAGCCAAGCGGTAAGGCAAGGGACTTTGACTCCCTCATGCGTTGGTTCGAATCCAGCTACCCCAGTTATACTTTGCCGGCGTGGCGGAATTGGCAGACGCGCTGGACTCAAAATCCAGTGTCCGCAAGGACGTGCCGGTTCGACCCCGGCCGCCGGTATAGTATTAAAGACAAGGTTTTCGGACCTTGTCTTTTTTTCTCTGTTTTTGTTGAGTTACCAATTTTTTCCATTTTAAAATAAATCGTCAAGTTTATTAGCCAATGTTTTCTGTTTGCTAGGGTACAAATGAGAATAAGTATCAATTGTTGTTGTAATAGATGCGTGTCCTAATCTTTCTTTGACAACAAGGTAATCCTCTCCTTGATTTATTAGTAATGATGCATGAGAGTGTCTCAAATCATGAATTCTTATTTTCTTTAAATCTTTATCCCTTTCTAGTATTTGCTTAAACTTCTTATCAATCATATTTTTTGTAATTGTTATTGGTGTGCTCTGTATTATTTGTAGTTCATCTGTTTTTTTCGTAAATTCCTCAAGTTTTTCTTTTTGTTTTACTTTCCAATCTTTTAGCATTTCTGCTAATTTCTGATTTATTGTTATATTTCTAGTTCCTGATCGTGTTTTTGTTGTATTAATGTAGCTTGTATTATTGACAAAGTATACCGTTTTGGTAACGTAAATCGTATTTGTTAAAAGATTTATATCATTCCAGTTCAATGCGAGGATTTCTCCCATTCTCATCCCAGTAAAGAAAGCAATTACGAAAAACAGGTCATAGCTTATTTCATCATCTCGAATAAGTTCTCTAAATCTCGTGAATTCTTCTATACTCCAAAATGTGATATTAGGCTTCCTAATTGGTAATTTTCTCAGATTCTCAACAGGATTTTTATCAATGAGGGATTTTCTTATACCAGTATCAAAAATTTTTTTAAGTAGAATTATAATTTTATTAATTGTATTATAACTTAATGTTTCATTTTCATTTTGTTTTTTAGGTTTTGTTTTTAGGTATTCACGAAACTCGAATATATGGTCATACGTTAATTTATTTAAATTTGTATCTTTAAAATAAGGCTTAATATGACGCTCATAATTGTTTCTTTGTGTACTTGTATAGCTTATTTTTCTGCCATTTTTCAGATCATCTTCTTCAAGTAAGTCGAATAACATATCTGTTGTCACTACAAAGTCAAATTGTTTTTCTTTCAATTCTACAACTCGAATATGTTGTTCTAGCTCTAGGGCTTCCTTTTTAGATTTTAATCCTTTCCGAATGATACGTATTCTTTTTTGTGTGACTGGGTGGAATCCATTAGAAACATCAACGGTCCATTTACCACTTTTAGTTTTACGAATAGTCATTCATTAGGCTTCTTTCTGGAGTTCAATTCCTAATAGTTCTTCTGCGACACTGGCTGGAATTGTACCAATCCGTTTGTTATCGTAGATGTTAAAACCACGATTCACTAATAGTAATTTGCCGGTATGGATAATCTTTCTTGCAGTTCCTGGAGCAAATCCAAGTTCGATAAGGTCATCTTTTGTTACAGTTTTAATCATGTGATCTCCTTTTCTAATTAGATTAAGTAAGGGGAGGATTAACTCCCCTGTATTTTACTTATTTTTGTTTTACATCTACTAAATGGATAGCATCCGCCTTGTAATACATTGTAGAACTAATCATAGTAGCTTGTAAATTGTCAAATGTAACTGGTACCTCGTCCATTGCCTGAATATAGTCATTATCGACTAAAGCTTCTGGATTGTCTACTGAGACTTGGGTTGATTTCTTTTTGAATTGTCCATCCTTGATTGTTACATTGTATTTCCAACCAATGATTTTATCGGTATTAAAACGTCTTTCGCTACCATCTCGGTTTTTGATAATTTCTCCGTTTGCATCTGCTCGGACTTCCGTTTCAAATTTTGGAATAACTTCATCCAATTCAAATTTTGTTCCAATGTTATTAAAATTCCAGTCATTTTGTGAAAGCATTTTTGCCATAGTTAATTTCTCCTTTTGATATTTTCTTTGATTGTAGGGATTAAATCTTCTCTTTTAAAGAGAATTACCCTTTCTATTAATCCACTTGCTAAATCTGGTGGATATTCCATATTGTTGAGTTCGAGATAGTTAGCTTTCTCATACTCATGCAGTAAGTTATTGTCGTATAGAAACTTATACGCTTTTAGAATAGCTCCAGAACCTTTATAGGTAAACCATTCTAATTTTTGTTCTAGTTCTGTTTTTGGTTTTGAAATAATGATAGAGACAGGTTTTGAGTGACCTAAAAACTTTTCCCAAGATCTCAAAGGTTTTGAGAAGTGACTATCACTATAGAACCTCACTTTTTCCTTGAGATATCCCTTGGTAAAGTTGAGAAGGTCTATTTCTGAATGCAACCATTCTTGAATGAAGTAGTGAGCTTTTTCTTTCCTAAGTTCTAACTCAGTTCTTATCCAATTTTCTATATACCGCTTGCTGATACCGAGTTTCTCAGCTCGTTCTAAGCGTTTATCGTAAATTCTAAGTCTTTCATCATCATTGGGCTTTCTCAAATATAAGGTCTGGCCGATTGTTTCATCTCCGTAGGTATTGTAGTAGGTGCTTTTTCCATATATAAAGCGTTTCTTCTGACAAATCTTTAGAAGCTGATTAGGAGTGAAATAGGGTGTTTCATTAAAATCATCTATTGCAATATCAATTCGTCTTACTGAAAATTGATTGTAATTGTAGTAGAGGTTGTCCAGAAACTGTATTTCGGACAGACTATTTGGATCTAATACCATATCTCTATAGAACTCGAGTGCCTGTCCTGACATGACAAGCATGTAGGACGACTCTTTCGCTCCATAGTAGATACGGATATTCCCATAATGAAGCTGGCTATCATAGTTATAGTATTTAAGGCTCCCTTTATTCTCAATAAATAGGTCATAGTCAAGAAATAGAATGTCTTCGATTATTTCTCTTGACGAAAATTCAGTCTTATCAAACTGAATTTGAATCCAGTCAAATACAGAACGTAAGTGTTCATTTTTTGCCATAAATTTTGATTCAACTTTTTGCCTAATTTTGCCACCCTTAAAATTTCTGAAACCCTTGGAAATACTGAATTCTTTCGATGGTACACCTAACTTGCAGAGGGTGGTGTTACTACACACCCTATCGGTCAAAAATGGTCCGTCCGCATCTACGCTCATTTTCGGCTTTCTGCCTCATGGCTCAGCCGAAAACTCGCTATTAGCCGAACCTATTTTTTGACCTCTTCTGAACAAACCCTAGTAAGCCGGTTTGCATCGACTCTTCAATATCTTGGATTTTCTTTTTTAGACTGGCATTCTCATTTTTTATCAGTCGTATTTCTCGCTTAAATTCCTGTTTTAAGGCGCTCAGTTCATCATAGAGCTCATCTATTACTTGGTTTAGGGATTCGTGCTCATTATCTGCTAGACTCCCAAATACGGCTTGTATAGCCTCTTTTAGACCTATTTCAAGTTTTAGGTTAGCTAACTTTTGAAATTGTCTAAGGTCTTCGTTTGTAAAGTCATAGGCAACTGTATAACTTAATTGATGAGTTCTGGGATTTCTACTGATAGGAATTTTAATTTTTTTAAATTCCTTGCCACTTATCTCTTTAATCAGTTGAATCCAATTTTTAAGAGTAGAGGTAGAGTTTAGGCCAGAAATTTGATTGACTAACTCTTTATTGGTCATCTTTTTGTGAAACCTCCGAAATTTTCTTGTGCAACTGAAGAGTTTTCTGTGGTATAATTGTTACATAATATGTTTTGATCTTGGAACGAACGGCACATTTGTTTCAAGATTTTTTTATTTTGTCGAATCTTACCTCCTTTATTAAAATTTTTTAAATCGAACTATTAGTCACATATGCTTTTACCTCCTTTTATGATATAATATTCTCAATGGAATATTTAATCTCAAAATAAATATTCCTTATGGAATAATTCTATTTTATACCGTTTAGAATATTTTGTCAAGACCAAATATACAGAATCGAATATTAAAGAGGAAACAATGTTTAATAATAATTCTTTTGGAGATCGTCTTAAGGAACTGAGAAAGGGTAAGAAATTAACTCAGGTACAAGTTTCCGAGATGATTGATGTACAACAAGGTACTTATTCTCGTTGGGAAAACGGAACTTTAGAGCCTAGTTTAGAAGCCGTTGTCAAATTAGCAAAATTATTTGATACCACGACAGATTATTTATTAGGAAAAACGATTTACAGTACTCTAGATGTTGTCCCACATCCAATCACTAGAATTGATTTGAAGAAGCTAAAAGAGTTTAATAAAACTGAACTAGATGATCTGAAATTTGCAATTGTCATGAATGGAATTAAAAACCATTCTACTCTACCTAAGTATTTGGATGAGCTAGTCTCTGAAAATAATTTAGATGAAGAAGAGCAAGAAATATTGCAGACTCTTTTTAAAGAGGTTTCTGATTATTTTAATGCAGATTGATGGTTTGTTATATTTTTAGTTTCACTTATGGAACTATGTTAGTCTAAGTTGCTAGTATTTTAAAAAGACAAGGTGCTTCATCCTTGTCTTTTTCATTTTAGTATTGCTTTTGTTTCAATGTCAATAAGTGTGTTCTTTTTGAATCAATAACTATTTCAATTTATCTATCTCGAAATATATAAAATCCCTTTGTAATACTATAAAAAATAACTAACAAAGAAATAACTATAAGACTCGGTTGCCAAAAACCCGATATATCTACTACATTTTGGCCTAAAAGTTGGCCAATAAAGCTAACTAAAATTAAAATAATTAAATTGAAAATTACTGATACTAATAAAATTAACACCGAATGTATTATTGCCTCGCCTATACGTATTTTAAAAAGTTGTGATCTTGACACTCCCAGTGTCTTTAACTGTTTAATGTCTTCAATATCTTTATTAGAAGATAAAATTGTAAGAGAAATAGAACTAGTAATAATCAGAATAATTGGAGCAGACAGATAAGCAATAAAGGAAGCTCTTGCTTCGAGTACACCGTTTGCTTTATTCATGAATGAATACATATTTTGGGTGTAAAGAATAAACCCAGAAATGAGAGTTACTCCCATGCTCATTGAAGTTTGTATACTTTTTAAATAACTAGGATTGGATAGTAGATTCCAAAAGCCTGTATTGATTACATAATTTTCAGTTGGAAATATCCTCATTAAAAATTTTATTAGAAACACTTGAATTGATGGAGATAGTGATTGAATAATAAGGATGTGAATAATTAATAAAAATAATATTATGCTTGACTGTGTTGAAATTATTTCTTTATTTCTGCTAAAACTTGCTGAAACAATCAAACCTATACATAGTAACCATAGGATTAAACGAACAGAGATGTTAACAAAACCAGTTACTGTAACTTTTCTTTTTTTCTTTTTTGGTTTTAATATTGATGATATTTTAAGTATACGACTTGAATAAAAGTAAGCCCCTATCCCGACAATTGTTGGGACTATGAAAACACTCAATAAAATTGATTGAATGTTGGCTGTAATAACTAAATCAGGTAACTCATCTCTTCCTAATAAATTTTGTAAAAATTTGTAGTAACTATCCGCCATGATAAATGAAAGTATTGTACCAATACTACTAACAATCACTGCCATTAAATAAAACTGTCCAGATACTAATAAAGATAGCTGAGTTCTGCTTGCGCCTAGGGTAGCCCATAATTGGTAATCCTTTTTAAAGATATCTATTAGCAGTCTTATATTATTTGAAATAAGGAAAAATAGAGTAGTCCCGCCAAAAACTATTAGCATTTGAAAAAGTTGTGAAGCGTTAATATTAGCAGTCTTTATTGCACTAGCAATACCAAATAAAGATGTTCCAACAATCAGGCTAGATACAAATAGTAATGGTATTGTTCCTAACCATTGTCTTTTTGAGTACTGAAATTGGTAAATGATTAATTTTAGCATAATAAATCCTCCTCAAATTAATCTTTACTAGTTTCAAGTGCTTGGTAGAGCTCATCAGCTGAAGGTTTAATAATTTGTCGAGATATTTTTCCGTCTTTTAAAATGAGTGCTCTGTCAGTTTTTGAAGCCAACTCAATATCATGAGTGACCATAAGAACACATTTTCCTTGACTCGCTAAATTACGAAGTGTTTCAAAAATAAGTTTTCTTGAGACGCTGTCCAGAGCTCCTGTTGGCTCATCAGCAAAAATAATTTTACTATCAGCTATTATTGCACGAGTAATAGCCACTTTTTGCTGTTCTCCACCTGATAAGGTAGCAACTAATGATGATAGTTCTGCTTTAAAATTCAAACTATCCAACATTTTTTTTACTTTATTGCTATCAACACTCTTTCCTGAGAGTCTCAGAGGAAGTGTAACATTTTCTAGTACAGGTAGAGCGGGTACCAGATTATAGTTTTGAAAAATAATTGCAATATCTTGCCTTCTAAATTTAGCAAGCTTCCCTTCTTTTAAGGTATATGGATTTATACCATTGATAACAACTTCGCCACTTGTTGGTTCAGATAAACTTGATAAGCAACTTAGCAAAGTAGACTTTCCAGAACCACTGACACCAAGTATTGATATAAATTCCCCATAATTGACAGATAAAGAAACATCTTTCAAAATAGAGACAGTTTTGTCTTGCCCTAACAAAAATTCTTTTGAAAGGTTTGAGACTTTAACAGCTACATTATTAACCATAATAAATCCTCCTGATTCCAGTGTCATCTTTGATTTAATTATATAAATTGGAATTCTATTAATATCAAGTAAGTAACTTATGAAACGTATTTTTAATGGATAAAATTTCTTTTTTATCTGGATCTCGAATAAAGGCCTTTAGCGAACTAAGGATTTTTTCTATTACTATAATAGTATCATAAACGAGGCTTAGTTGAAAGCGTAATCACAACTCTATTAAGAGGTACAGCTATTCTATACAAAATTTAAACATAAAACTTAGGTATACTTAATAAATGAGAATTAAAGTTAGCTATAACGAAGATAGTAGCATATGTAAAAACTTTTTGATACAATAGAGTTACCAAAAAGTTACAAAAATTTGAAAAATGAGTCTATTTTGCAAGATTCAAAAGTCCTAAAACGCTATTAAATCAAGGTTGTAAGATTTAAATAATGTAGTGATGTAACTCAAAATCCAGTGTCCGCAAGGACGTGCCGGTTCGACCCCGGCCGCCGGTATAAGTTACACTCCTTAAGGAGTGTTTTTTTGTCTATAGGAGTTTAATTTTTATGTCTGATAAATTTCAGCTTCTCTTAAAACAAATTCGTTTTCCTGAGGAACACGATGCTTTTAAAGAAATTAAAGATGGTTCTATCGAAACAGTAAAACTATTTAAATCAAAACGGCTGTGGTTTTTTGTTTTTTCTTTTCGTAGTGTTCTTTCTTATGAGTCTTTTGTGCTTTTTGATAGTTTACTTCATTCTTCCTTCAATTCTTTAGGTGCCAAAGCTTCTTTTGAGATTCGTTTACTTTCTACTTCTTGCGATGATTCTTTACTTGGAGATTATTTTTCATATGCCTTGGATAATTTAAAAGTTTCTCACTTTTCTATTTATTCTTTATTCTCAAATCTAAAGGTTGAAATTTCAAATAATAGTATTTGTGTTAAGGCTCCAGCGCATATTATTAAAGAAAACTTACAGGATAGATTTATTTCTTTGATTTCTAAATCTCTTTCTCAAGTTGGTTTATCTGACGTATCAATTTCTGTTCTTGAAGATAAGGAAGCGTCATCTTCTATAGAAGAGGCTTATGAAACAAACAAGGTTTCTTTACAAGAACAAGCTGAATCTCAGGCAAGACAGGCTCTTCAATCTATTCTTGAGAGTGCTCCAGCACCGAGTCCTGTGAATGAACCGGCCCAAAATTTTGCTGAGAAGCAAAGTCAACGTCAAGCTAGTTTTGATAAGGCAGAAATAACGCCAATGGTTGATATTAATTCTGAAGAGAATCGTGTTGTTTTTGAAGGATATATTTTTGATGTAGAGCAACGTGAAACTAAGACGGGTCGAATTATTATTAATTTCAAGGTAACTGATTATACCTCTAGTTTTGCAATGCAGCGCTGGGTTAAAGATAGTGATGAGCTTGCTAAGTTCGATATGATAAAAAAGGGGAACTGGGTAAGAGTTCGCGGTCGTATTGAGAATAATCCTTTCACTCATAGTCTGACAATGAATGTACAAGATATCAAAGAGATTTCGCACACACCTCGCAAGGATTTGATGCCTGAGGGACAAAAGCGTGTAGAATTTCATGCACATACTAACATGTCGACTATGGATGCCATGCCAACTGTGGAAGAGCTTATTGATACTGCTGCTTCTTGGGGGCATCCAGCTGTTGCTATAACTGATCACGCTAATGTTCAGAGTTTTCCTCATGGCTACCATAGGGCTAAGAAAGCTGGTATTAAAGCTATTTTTGGTCTTGAAGCCAATCTTGTTGAGGATAAAGTTCCTATTGTTTATAATTCCCAGAATTTGGAATTAAAAGAAGCTACTTATGTTGTATTTGACGTTGAGACAACGGGCTTGTCTGCTGTTCATAATGATTTGATTCAGATTGCGGCATCAAAAATGCATAAAGGTAATATTATTGAGCAATTTGATGAATTTATAGACCCTGGGCATCCTCTTTCTGCTTTTACTACTGAGTTGACAGGTATTACTGATAATCATGTAAAAGGTGCTAAACCTTTAGTCCAAGTTTTACAGGAGTTTCAAGAATTCTGTCAAGGAACTGTGCTAGTAGCCCATAATGCGACCTTTGACGTTGGGTTTATGAATGCCAATTATGAAAGACATCAGTTACCAACAATTTCACAACCAGTTATTGATACTTTAGAATTTGCACGAAATCTTTATCCTGAGTATAAGCGTCATGGTTTGGGTCCTTTGACGAAGCGGTTTGGTGTGGCTTTGGATCACCACCACATGGCCAATTATGATGCGGAAGCAACGGGCCGTTTGTTGTTTATCTTCATAAAAGATGTGTTTGATAAGCACGGTTTGACTAATTTGGAACAGTTGAACACGGATTTGGTTTCTGAAGATTCGTATAAAAAGTCTCGTGTTAAACATGCGACGCTGTATGTTCAGAATCAAACTGGCTTGAAGAATATCTTTAAGTTGGTAAGTTTATCAAATGTCTCATACTTTGAGGGGGTAGCACGTATTCCTCGTACGGTCTTAGATGAGTATCGTGAGGGAATCATTGTAGGTTCTGCTTGTGCTGATGGTGAGGTTTTTGATACGCTTCTGTCTCATGGTATTGACAAGGCAGTTGAAGTTGCTAAATATTATGACTTTATTGAAGTTATGCCACCAGCGATTTATGCACCATTGATTGCGAAGGACTTAATTAAGGATGAGGTGGCTATAGAACAACTGATTCGAGATTTGATTGAAGTCGCTAGTCGTCTGGACAAGCCTGTGCTTGCTACAGGAAATGTACATTATATCAATCCTGAGGATGCGATTTATCGTGAAATCATTGTTCGTGCTTTGGGACAAGGAGCAATGATTAATAGGCCAATCGGTAAGGGAGAAAATGCGAAACCTGCTCCTTTACCTGAAGCGCATTTTAGAACAACGAATGAGATGCTAGATGACTTTGCCTTTTTGGGAAAAGACTTAGCCTATGAAATTGTTGTAACTAATACGCAGGCTATGGCAGACCAAATTGAAGAGGTCGAGGTTGTCAAAAAAGACTTGTACACACCTTTCATTGATCGTGCGGAAGAACAGGTTGCAGAGATGACATATGCTAGAGCGTTTGAGCTCTATGGTAATCCTTTGCCTGATATTATTGATTTGCGAATTGAGAAAGAGTTGTCCTCAATTCTTGGTAATGGTTTTGCCGTAATTTACCTGGCTTCGCAGATGCTGGTTAACCGTTCAAATGAACGTGGGTACCTAGTTGGTTCGCGTGGATCTGTCGGTTCTAGTTTTGTTGCGACGATGATTGGAATTACTGAGGTTAATCCGATGCCGCCACACTATTTATGTCCTAAATGTCAACACTCAGAGTTCATTACAGATGGTTCTTATGGATCTGGCTTCGATTTGCCTGATAAGGAGTGTTCAGAATGTGGAACAGAGTATAAAAAAGATGGTCAGGATATTCCTTTCGAGACTTTCCTAGGTTTTGATGGGGATAAGGTTCCGGATATCGATTTGAACTTTTCCGGTGATGATCAACCATCAGCCCACTTGGATGTTCGTGATATTTTTGGAGAGCAATATGCTTTTCGTGCTGGAACAGTAGGTACTGTTGCAGATCGGACGGCTTATGGTTTTGTCAAAGGTTACGAACGTGACTACAATAAGTTTTACCGTGATGCCGAGGTCGATCGTCTGGCCATGGGTGCCGCTGGGGTTAAGCGAAACACAGGTCAGCACCCGGGTGGTATCGTTGTTATTCCAAATTATATGGATGTCTATGATTTCACACCTGTTCAATATCCGGCTGATGATGTAACGGCTGCCTGGCAGACGACTCACTTTAATTTCCACGATATCGATGAGAACGTATTGAAGCTTGATATTCTGGGACATGATGATCCGACTATGATTCGTAAGTTGCAGGATTTATCGGGAATTGATCCCAAAGATATTCGAGCAGATGATCCAGATGTGATGAAACTTTTTTCAGGGACTGAAATTTTGGGGGTTACACCTGAACAGATTGGGACACCAACGGGAATGTTAGGAATCCCTGAGTTTGGGACTAACTTTGTTCGTGGTATGGTCGACGAGACGCATCCGACGACCTTTGCGGAACTCTTACAGTTATCTGGTTTGTCTCATGGTACAGACGTTTGGTTGGGTAATGCACAAGATTTGATCAAGGAAGGTATTGCCACTCTGAAAACTGTTATCGGTTGTCGTGACGATATCATGGTATACCTAATGCATGCGGGATTAGATCCTAAGATGGCCTTCACCATTATGGAACGTGTGCGTAAGGGAATGTGGTTGAAAATTTCTGAAGAAGAGCGAAATGGCTATATTCAAGCCATGCGTGAAAATAATGTTCCAGACTGGTATATTGAATCTTGTGGTAAAATCAAATACATGTTCCCTAAAGCCCATGCGGCAGCCTACGTTATGATGGCCCTGCGTGTAGCTTATTTCAAAGTGCACCATCCTATTTATTACTATTGTGCCTACTTTTCAATTCGAGCTAAAGCATTCGAGCTTAAAACGATGTCTGCGGGTCTTGATGCTGTTAAAGCTCGAATGGAAGATATTAAGGAGAAGCGCCAACGAAATGAAGCGACTAATGTTGAAAATGACTTATTTACGACGCTTGAGATTGTTAATGAAATGTTAGAACGTGGCTTTACCTTTGGCCAGTTAGATCTTTATAAGAGTCAGGCAACTGAATTCCTGATTGAAGGAGATACCTTGATTCCACCGTTTATTGCACTTGAAGGTTTGGGTGAGAACGTTGCTAAGCAAGTGGTTGCTGCGCGTGAAGAAGGTGAGTTCCTTTCCAAAACAGAATTGCGTAAACGAGGAGGTCTATCATCAACCTTGGTTGAAAAATTGGATGAAATGGGAATCCTAGGAAATATGCCAGAAGATAATCAATTAAGTCTTTTTGATGATTTCTTTTAATAGCTAAAGAGAATCGTCATCAACTTTGAGAGAATGGAGTCAGTCTCCGTTCTCTTTTTGTTTAGGGGTCTGCATGTGATGCTAAAAAGCCAAAGCTGAGAAGAAACCTTTTTCTTCGTCTTATGGTATACTGATAGAAAATTATAGTTTCAAGGAGTTAATCATGGTTTTACCAAATTTTAAAGAAAATCTTGAGAAATATGCTAAATTACTGGTTGCTAATGGGATTAATGTGCAACCTGGTCACACAGTGGCCTTGAGCATTGGTGTAGAACAAGCAGAGCTAGCTCACCTCTTAGTAAAAGAAGCCTATGCTTTAGGAGCAGCTGAGGTAATCGTTCAATGGTCAGATGATATTATTAATCGCGAGCGCTTCTTGCATGCTGATATGAACCGCATCGAAGAGGTTCCTGCCTATAAAAAAGCTGAGATGGAATATTTGTTGGCCAAAAAGGCAAGTCGCTTAGGTGTTCGTTCATCAGATCCAGGTGCCCTTAATGGTGTAGCTCCTGAACGTTTATCTGCCCATGCTAAAGCTACTGGAGTGGCCTTTAAACCTATGCAGGTGGCAACTCAGTCTAATAAGGTTAGTTGGACTGTAGCTGCTGCAGCTGGTAAGGAATGGGCTAAGAAGGTCTTTCCCGATGCTTCGAGTGATGAGGAAGCTGTAGATTTACTTTGGGACCAAATTTTCAAGACCTGTCGTGTTTATGAAGAGGATCCTGTACGTGCTTGGAAGGAACATGCTGAACGTTTGGATGCTAAAGCACGCCTACTCAATGAGGCACAATTCTCAGCCTTGCATTACCAAGCACCTGGAACAGATTTGACTCTAGGATTGCCTAAAAATCACGTTTGGGAGTCTGCAGGTGCTATCAATGCGCAAGGTGAAGGCTTCCTTCCTAATATGCCAACAGAAGAAGTCTTTACGGCACCAGATTTTCGTCGTGCAGATGGCTATGTCTCAAGTACAAAGCCTCTAAGTTACAATGGCAATATTATTGAGGGAATCAAGGTAACCTTCAAAGACGGTGAAATTGTAGATATCACAGCGGACCAGGGCGATGAGGTGATGAAGAATCTCGTCTTCAACAATAATGGAGCGCGTGCTCTAGGTGAATGTGCTTTGGTTCCAGATCCAAGTCCGATTTCACAGTCAGGCATCACTTTCTTTAACACTCTTTTTGATGAGAATGCATCCAACCACCTAGCTATTGGAGCAGCCTATGCTACCAGTGTTGAGGGAGGGGCAGACATGACAGAAGAGGAGCTTAAGGAAGCTGGTCTTAATCGTTCTGATGTACACGTAGACTTTATGATTGGTTCAAATCAAATGGATATTGATGGTATCCGCCAAGATGGTAGTCGTGTACCGATCTTCCGAAATGGGGATTGGGTAATCTAAGTATGATGGAGAATTTATCATGATTGGAAGTATGATAGTTGGTTTTCTAATTGGCCTTATTGCCTCTGCTATATCAAATAGGGGTGAACATATGGGCTGTATTGGTAAGACCTTTGTTGGATGGCTAGGTGCTTTTGTTGGTCAGCTTCTTTTTGGAAATTGGGGACCGATGCTAGCAGATACTGCTATCGTTCCTTCAGTACTAGGTGCTGTTATCTTATTAGCCCTTTTTTGGAATCGTAATAGTTAGAAATGAAAGAGTTCTGAGGTATTGGTTAGATATCTAAGGACTCTTTTTTCTTATTTTTTCATTTTCATATACCACTTTTAGAAAAACTGTGGTAGAGTAATAAAAACAGCATCTATTTGGAAAGGACTAGAAATGAGTGACTTAGATAAAAACATGGCTGTAAAAAGTATGGTAGTTATGCGTAAGGCTTTTCGTACCATCGATGCCAAGGTTTCTGAGACTTTTAAAGAATTTAATTTGACACCAACTCAATTTGGAGTCATGGACGTGCTTAATGCTAAAGGACGTATGAAAATTGGCGAATTAATTGACCGCATGCTTGCCACCTCCGGGAATATGACTGTTGTCATTAAAAATATGGAGAAAAAAGGTTGGTTGACGCGAGAAGCCTGCCAAACAGATAAGCGTGCTTTCGAGGTTGATTTGACGGATGAGGGCCGTCGTATTATTCAAGCAGCAATCCCGCCACATCAGCGAGCTATTGAGGAGACTTTTTCCGTTCTGACACCTGAAGAGCAGGCACAGTTGGTAGAGCTCCTGAAAAAATTTAAGAATGTCTGAGCATATTTCTTTATATTTCTAATGGAATTATATATATTACTATGTAGTAGTAAATATTAATTATTAGAAATACAAAGGAAACGTATCATGAAAAACATTCTATTTATCGTTGGATCTCTTCGCAAGGGATCATTTAACCACCAATTAGCAGAAGAAGCTGAGAAAATGCTAGCTGGTAAAGCTAATGTTTCTTATCTTGACTATAGTCAAGTACCTGTTTTTAATCAGGATTTAGAAAGTCCAGTTCTTCCAGTTTTGGCAGAAGTTCGAGAACAGGTCTTGGCAGCAGACGCAATTTGGATTTTCTCTCCGGTTTATAATTTCTCAATTCCTGGACCAGTGAAAAATTTGCTTGACTGGTTGAGCCGTGCCCTTGACCTATCAGATCCTTCAGGGCCATCAGCTCTTCAAGATAAGATTGTAACCGTATCATCAGTTGCTAATGGTGGCCACAATCAACTTTTTGATGTCTACAAAGACCTGTTACCATTTATCCGTACCCAAGTGGTTGGCGACTTTACAGCGACACGTGTAAATGATACAGCCTGGGCGGATGGGAAATTCCTAGCAACTGAAGAAGTTCTTGAAAGCCTTCAGAATCAAGCGGAAGCTTTGATTGAAGCGATTAAATAAGAATAATGAATACCCGAGGTTTCTAGCTTCGGGTATTTTTATATGAAATAATGAAAAAAGACACCCTAAGGTGTCTTCGTATTATGAAGGCGGTAGACGGATTTGAACCGACGATCAAGCTTTTGCAGAGCCGTGCCTTACCACTTGGCTATACCGCCATAACAGATACCATTCTATCGAAAAAAAAAAGATTCGTCAAGTCTCTTTCATCAAATTGATTGGTTGATTGTTCAAACTGCCTATTTACAAGAAACATAAAGAGGTTGAAAGACATTCAACCTCTTTATATTAATTATAACTGTTGTAGATAGATTACTAACACGTAAGTGTTGATTATTGTCTAATCAAGTAATCAAAGGCTCCAATAGCAGCCGTAGCACCAGACCCCATGGAGATAATAATTTGCTTGTAGGCGCTGTCAGTACAGTCACCTGCGGCAAAAATACCAGGGATATTTGTTGAACCAAATTTATCAACGATAATTTCTTGGCGTTCATTGAGTTCAATACCACTGTCTTTGAGCCAAGCAGTACTTGGTACAAGACCAATTTGGACAAAGACACCTTCAAGATCAAGATGTTTTTCTTCGTTTGTATCACGCTCAACGTAACTCAAACCAGTCACATGATCTTGACCAAGAATTTCTTTGGTTGCAACGTTCTTAAGAATGGTTAGATTATCAGTTTTAGCAGCTCGTTCTTGTAAGACTTGATCTGCCTTTAATTCAGGCAAGAACTCTAAGACTGTAACGTGTTTAGTAATACCCGCTAAATCCAAAGCTGCTTCCAAACCTGAGTTACCACCACCGATAACAGCAACATCTTTCCCTTCAAATAGAGGACCATCGCAGTGTGGACAGTAAGTAACTCCTTTATTGCGGAATTCATCTTCACCAGGAACGTTGATATTACGCCATTTGGCTCCTAGTGCTAGGATAGCAGTTTTAGCCTGTAGAACGGCACCGTTAGCTAGTGTGACTTCAATGAGTTCTTTCTTCTCAATGCCAGTAGCTAATTGACTTTTGATGATATCAACATTGTAAGATTTTGTATGCTCTTCAACTTGGGCCATTAACTTAGGACCTTCTGTATATAGCGTACCAATCATGTTCTCAATGCCGACTGTCTCGATAACTTGTCCACCAAAGGTTTCTGCTAAAAGCCCAGTTTTAAGCCCTTTACGAGCAGCGTAAATTGCAGCACTGTTTCCAGCAGGACCACCACCAATAACCAAAACATCATAGACACCTTTATCAGCGAAAGCCTCAGCTTCAAGTGGTCCGTCCAACTTTTCTACAAGCTGTTCAATGGTTGCACGACCAGAAGTAAATTCTTCTTGGTCTTTGTAAACCGTAGGAACAGACATGATACCTTTGGCTTTGACCTCATCTTGATACATACCACCTTCAATCATGGTGTGGGTGATATTGGGGTTTAAAACAGCCATTATATTAAAGGCTTGAACAACGTCTGGACAATTGTGACAGGTTAGTGAAACATAAGTTTCTAAATCGATGGTTTTATCAATCTTCTTGATACGTTCGATAATATCCTCATCAACTTTAGGTGGACGACCAGAAACTTGCAAGAGAGCTAAAATGAAAGATGTGAATTCGTGGCCCATTGGTAAGCCTGAGAAAATAACACGACTTTTTTGCCCTTTTTGTGCAATACCAAAACTAGGTTGACGTTTTAAATGTGTTGATTCAAGACTAATGCGGTCAGACATAGCAACAATCTCGTCTAGAAATTCTTTTACTTTACGAGAATTATCATCATCCCCTAAATCTGTTTGTAATACAATATCAGATTCTAGTAAATTTAAATACTGCGCTAATTGTGTCTTGATTTCTTTATCTAAGACCATGGATACCCCCTGGTTGTTAAATTTTACCTACAAGATCTAAGCTAGGAGTAAGTGTTTCAGCTCCTTCTTTCCATTTGGCTGGACAAACTTCACCTGGATGTTGACGAATATATTGAGCAGCACGGACTTTATCAACAAGAGTACTTGCATCGCGTCCAATACCATCAGCGTTAATTTCCATCATTTGGATAACACCATCTGGATCAATAATGAATGTACCACGTTGTGCGAGACCATCTTGTCCAAGAACATCAAAACCTTGTGAGATGTGGTGTGAAGGATCCCCAATCATAGGATAAGTAATAGTTCCAACAACATCTGAGTCATCATGCCAAGCTTTGTGAACAAAGTGAGTATCGGTAGAGACAGAGTAAACCTCTACACCAAGAGATTTAAGAGCTTCATATTGTTCTTGAAGGTCGCCGAGTTCAGTTGGGCAGACAAATGAAAAATCTGCAGGATAGAAGCAGAAGACCGCCCATTTACCTTTAACATCTTCATCTGTAACAGTAATGAATTCCCCGTTGTGATAAGCCTGTGCTGAAAATTCAATAATTTCTTTTCCGACTAATGACAAAATAATGTCCTCCTCTATTTTTGATAGCCTAATTATAAACAAAATACTCATCAACCTCAAAGAAAACGATTGCAATTTTAATAAGAGGGAGATTTTTCTAATGGTCAGACTGATTTTAGAGCTTGTCAAATGTCACTTTTTTTGATAAACTACTATAGTTGCGTAAAGTGACAAATACTCATTCTAAGCCGATTGTGGTCTTGTTGCCGCAGGGTGGGACTGCAAGTCTAAAGCTTAGAAGAGGAAAAAACAATTTTTAAGGAGAAATACTCATGGCAGTAATTTCAATGAAACAACTTCTTGAGGCTGGTGTTCACTTCGGTCACCAAACTCGTCGCTGGAATCCTAAGATGGCTAAGTACATCTTCACAGAACGTAACGGAATCCACGTTATCGACTTGCAACAAACTGTAAAAATGGCTGATACAGCTTACGAATTCGTTCGTGAAGCAGCAGCTAACGATGCAGTAATCTTGTTCGTTGGTACTAAAAAACAAGCAGCTGAAGCAGTAGCTGAAGAAGCAACTCGTGCTGGTCAATACTACATCAACCACCGTTGGTTGGGTGGTACTCTTACAAACTGGGATACTATCCAAAAACGTATCGCTCGTTTGAAAGAAATCAAACAAATGGAAGCTGATGGAACTTTCGAAGTTCTTCCTAAGAAAGAAGTTGCACTTCTTAACAAACAACGTGCACGTCTTGAAAAATTCTTGGGTGGTATCGAAGATATGCCTCGCATTCCAGATGTAATCTACATCGTTGACCCACACAAAGAACAAATCGCTGTTAAAGAAGCTAAAAAACTTGGTATCCCAGTTGTAGCGATGGTTGATACAAACGCTGATCCAGATGAGATCGATGTAATCATCCCAGCTAACGATGACGCTATCCGTGCCGTTAAATTGATCACTTCAAAAATGGCTGATGCTATCATCGAAGGTAACCAAGGTGAAGATGCTTCTGCAGATTTCCAAGAAGCAGCTGCAGCTGATTCAATCGAAGAAATCGTTGAAGTTGTCGAAGGTGACAACAACTAATCTTTAAGATTGGTTTGGGCTCGATGCCCACTAAAGATACGACAAACACCTAAGGGGCGGGGCTCAGCCCTGCCCCTTAGTTTGATAAAATAAATTTGGAGAAAAACAAAATGGCAGAAATTACAGCTAAACTTGTTAAAGAATTGCGTGAAAAATCTGGTGCTGGTGTCATGGACGCTAAAAAAGCATTGGTTGAAGTTGAAGGTGATATCGAAAAAGCGATTGAATTGCTTCGCGAAAAAGGTATGGCTAAAGCAGCTAAGAAAGCTGACCGTGTTGCAGCTGAAGGTTTGACTGGTGTTTACGTTAACGGTAACGTTGCAGCAGTTGTTGAAGTTAATGCTGAAACTGACTTCGTTGCGAAGAACGCTCAATTCGTTGAGTTGGTAAACGAAACAGCTAAAGTAATTGCTGAAGGTAAACCAGCTAACAACGAAGAAGCACTTGCATTGACTATGCCTTCAGGTGAAACTCTTGAAGCTGCATACGTAACTGCTACAGCTACTATCGGTGAAAAGATTTCATTCCGTCGTTTTGCAGTTGTTGAGAAAACTGATGCACAACACTTCGGAGCTTACCAACACAACGGTGGACGTATCGGTGTTGTTTCAGTTATCGAAGGTGGAGATGACGCTCTTGCAAAACAAATCTCAATGCACATCGCAGCGATGAAACCAACTGTTCTTTCATACACTGAATTGGACGAACAATTTGTCAAAGATGAATTGGCACAACTTAACCACGCTATCGATCAAGATAACGAAAGCCGTGCTATGGTTAACAAACCAGCTCTTCCACACCTTAAATATGGTTCTAAAGCTCAATTGACTGATGCTGTTCTTGCTCAAGCTGAAGAAGATATCAAAGCTGAGTTGGCTGCTGAAGGTAAACCAGAAAAAATCTGGGATAAAATTATCCCAGGTAAAATGGACCGCTTCTTGCTTGACAACACTAAAGTTGACCAAGCATACACACTTCTTGCTCAAGTTTACATCATGGACGACAGCAAAACAGTTGAAGCTTACCTTGAATCAGTAAATGCTTCAGTAGTAGAATTCGTTCGCTTTGAAGTTGGTGAAGGTATCGAAAAAGCATCTAACGACTTTGAATCAGAAGTTGCAGCTACAATGGCAGCAGCTCTTAACAACTAATTCTAGTTGCTAGATAAAAAGAAAAGAAGTTACGTGAATGAATCGTAACTTCTTTTTTGTTGCTATTAAAAAAACGTCTGAGCATGCCCCAGACGTTGAAAAAAGTAATTAATGAGCGAAGGTATTTACACCAAGTAGAAGAGAGAGTGTTCCCATGATGATACCTGCAAGGATAACCCCAAGCATAACAGCAATAACACTGCGTTTAAAGTCCCAATCTAGGATAGATGCTGCTAGGGTACCAGTCCAAGCTCCTGTTCCTGGAAGCGGAATTCCCACAAAAAGTAGAAGGGCCCAGAAGACACCCTTATCTCCAGCAGCTTTTTCAAGTTTTTGGCCACCACTGTGACCTTTTTTAAGACACCAGGTAAAGAAGCCACCAATTAGAGGTTTATCTGCCCCCCATTCGAGGACACGGCGGGCGAAGAAGAAGATAATTGGAACTGGAATCATGTTCCCAATGACACAAAGAATTAGGGCTTGCCACCAAGGGATACCTGAGGCGATAGCAACAGGAACGGCTCCACGGAGCTCAACTAAAGGAATCATAGAGATTAAGAGTGCAATGATGTATTTCATGAGTAACCTTTCATAGGGAAATAAATAAGAGATATGAACTTATCAAGAGTGATAAGACTAATACTACTGCGAAAGTGCTAAAAAGTACTTATTGGATTAGGTGGGTCTCAGCCTGTTAAAGTGGATAGAAAATTTGAATCAAACACCTTAAGTTACCTAATATTTTAGTCTTATTTATTGTATCTTATATGGTCTCTAATGACAACTTTAAAAAGTTTTTTGAAGGTATAGTTTCCCATGTGCTGACATTTTTGGTATAATAATAGTCAGTTATAGTCAAATTAGACTGGAGGAATTAAGATGGCAAGAAATACATCAGATAGTATAGAAGAATATATTAAAGAATTGCTGGGCCAGTCTGGAATTGCTGAGATTCAACGCTCGAACTTAGCAGATACTTTTCAAGTTGTACCGAGTCAGATTAATTATGTTATTAAGACCCGCTTTACAGAAAGTCGTGGTTATATTGTTGAGAGTAAGCGTGGAGGTGGCGGTTATATTCGTATCGTCAAAGTCAGATTCTCTGATAAGCACCACATGATTAATGATTTGCTTCAGAACTTAGCGGATCAGCTCAGCGAGCAGGTATTTACAGACTTGATCCAGTTGCTTTTTGATGAAAAAATCATCACAGAACGTGAAGGAAATTTGATTTTAGCAACTGCTAGTGATGATATTTTAGGCGCAGATGCGGCTGCTATTCGTTCGCGTATTCTACGCTCGCTATTACTTAGATTGGATAGAAAAGGAAATTAGATGACGACATATTCAAGAAAAATGCAGGCCATTTTCCATCGTGCGCAGCTTGAGGCAGAGCGTTTTGGAAGTCCTTTTCTGGAGACTTGGCATGTGCTTCTGGCTATGGTTGAGGTTCCAGGATCTGTAGCCTACCTAACATTTACTGATTTTGAGGACCGTATTCGTGCGGAAGAGATTGAGACAGCCGCTGTACTAGCGATGGAGAAAAGTCCAAAAGACTTGTCTGAATCAGATATTATCGATTTACGTGCACAGTCACATGCTTTAGAGGCTATGTTGCAAGAGGCAGAGGGAATTGCTGGTGTGACTGGTGCTG
The DNA here is from genome assembly GCF_000525585.1 of Streptococcus sp. ACS2. NCBI lineage: Bacteria > Bacillati > Bacillota > Bacilli > Lactobacillales > Streptococcaceae > Streptococcus > Streptococcus sp. ACS2. The sequence continues at coordinate 34,834 of NZ_JALT01000025.1, read as the reverse complement.
TAGAGGTAGGGTCTGAACATGTATTGATGGCCTTTCTCCTTCATAAAGATTTGATGGTTTGTCGTCTCCTTGAAGTTGCTGGTTTTCAATATAAGGATGACAGCGATAAGCCTCGCATTATCGATTTACGACGTTCTTTGGAGCGTTATGCAGGTCTTAGTAAGCAAGATTTGAAGGCCATTCATGACCTTCGTAAGCCTAAAAAATCAAAGACATCAGGAAATTTTGCTAATATGATGCAGCCTCCTCAATCTTCTACTGGGGAGTTGGCAGATTATACCAAGGACTTAACGGCAGTGGCCGAGTCAGGTGCTCTTGATCCTGTTATTGGACGTGAGAAAGAGATTTCACGCATGATTCAGGTTTTGAGTCGTAAAACGAAGAATAACCCAGTTCTTGTAGGTGAAGCAGGTGTTGGTAAGACGGCACTTGCGCTTGGCTTGGCACAGCGTATTGCTTCAGGCGAAGTACCTTTTGAGTTGGCTGATATGCGTATCTTAGAGCTTGATATGATGAGTGTGGTTGCAGGAACACGTTTCCGTGGCGATTTCGAAGAGCGTATGAATCAAATCATTGATGAGATTGAAGCTGATGGAAAAATCATTCTCTTTATTGACGAATTGCATACGATTATTGGTTCTGGTTCAGGTATTGATAGTACCTTAGATGCGGCAAATATTTTGAAACCTGCTCTAGCACGTGGAACTCTTCATATGGTTGGAGCAACAACTCAAGCTGAGTACCAGAAGCATATTGAAAAAGATGCAGCTCTTTCTCGTCGTTTTGCTAAGATTACAATTGAGGAGCCAAGTGTAGCTGAGGCGATTGATATTCTAAAAGGCCTACGTTCGTCTTATGAAGACTATCATCGTGTAACGATTACTGATGAAGCGGTTGAGACAGCGGTCAAGGCGGCGCATCGTTATTTGACGAGTAAAAACTTACCTGACTCTGCCATTGACCTTTTAGATGAAGCGAGTGCAACTGTTCAAGGTCGTATTAAAAAAGAAGCCAAACGTGAGATAACGCCCTTGGATGAAGCGCTTCTATCTGGTGATATGAAGTCTGCTGTTAAACAATATAAGGCTAGCCAAAAAGCAAAATTACCAAAACCTGCCTTGGTAGATGCGGATCAGATTATGCAAACCCTTAGTCGTCTATCAGGTATCCCTGTTGAGAAGATGACTCAGGCAGATAGCAAGCGTTATTTGAATCTGGAAGCAGAGCTTCACAAACGTGTTATTGGTCAAGACGAAGCAGTTTCAGCGATTAGTCGTGCTATTCGTCGTAACCAGTCAGGTATTCGTACTGGAAAACGTCCGATCGGTTCCTTCATGTTCCTTGGGCCTACTGGTGTTGGTAAGACAGAATTGGCCAAGGCATTGGCGGAAGTTCTCTTTGATGATGAGTCAGCTTTGCTTCGCTTTGACATGTCAGAATACATGGAAAAATTTGCGGCTAGCCGACTTAACGGTGCTCCTCCAGGTTATGTTGGCTATGATGAGGGCGGTGAGTTAACAGAAAAAGTTCGTAATAAGCCTTACTCAGTTCTTCTCTTTGACGAGGTGGAAAAGGCTCACCCAGATATTTTCAATATTCTCTTACAGGTTTTGGATGACGGTGTCTTGACGGATAGTCGAGGTCGTAAAGTTGACTTCTCAAATACCATTATCATTATGACTTCGAACTTGGGAGCGACTGCTCTTCGTGATGATAAGACCGTTGGTTTTGGAGTCCAAGACATTTCTCATAATCACCAAGCTATGCAGTCACGTATCATGGAAGAACTTAAGAAGGCCTACCGCCCAGAGTTTATCAACCGTATTGATGAGAAGGTTGTTTTCCATAGTCTAGAGGAAGAGCAACTTCGTGAGATTGTCAAGATTATGGTGAAACCGTTGGTATCAGCTTTGGCTGAAAAAGGGATTGACTTGAAATTCCAACCAGCTGCCCTTAAGCATTTAGCTAAAGATGGCTATGATGTTGAGATGGGTGCTCGTCCATTACGTCGTACGATTCAAACTCAAGTGGAGGACAAGTTATCTGAGCTCTTACTAGGTGGCCAAGTGGTTAGTGGACAAACCCTTAAGATCGGCTGCTCGAAAGATAAATTAACCTTTACAGTAGTGTAAAAATCAAACAAAAAGACAGATTACAGGTGTAGTTTGTCTTTTTTGTGTCAATAGGAGTCAAGATAGAGTCAATCTTTCTGTAAAGTTGGGGTAAAAGAAAAAGCCGAGCAAAGCTCGACTGTAATGATTAGAGTTTTTCGTTGACAAAGTTGACAAAGTGATTCCACCAGACCTTGAGGAAGAAGCTTTTCTTAACTTCTTTACCAGCAACCAGTTCTATGCTAGGCATACCTTGGTCAGGTAAGTAACCTTCTCCTACAAGTGACTTATCTTCAAAGGTAGCCGTTCCAACCTTGTCACTTGAGCTGACAGGGGCTTGAACTTGATTGGTAGTGACTTTAATATGTTTACTATTGTTAGCATCTATTTTTTGGATGATATTAAAGTCAGACTTAGCAACAGCAGTGACTTGCTTAGATTTACCATCAATAACATGGGCTTGACTTTTACCGATGGCTTGTCCTTTTTTGGCAATGGTCTTGCTTTCCCAATGATAGACAACGTAGTTAAGTAGGTCATTTGTTGCAGTGAAACGGGCGTAGTCATCAGTATCGGTATTATCAGCATTCATAATGACTGTGATAATGCTCATGCCACTTTCATTTGAGTGGGCCACGAAGGAAGCACCGGCTAAATCAGTGGTTCCCGTTTTTAGGCCATCCACCCCTTTACGGTAACTAGGTTGTCCCTTAAGCATATAGTTGAAGGTTTTAAGTTTGTTGACACCATCAAAATCAGCTTCAGTTTTTTTAGTGATGTCGAGAATTTCAGGATATTCTTTCACCACGTGTTGTGCAATGATAGCAACATCTTTAGCACTCATGGTATTTTCTTCGTCTGATTTAGAGCCTGGATAGATATTGTCACCTAAGTAAGAATTATTGAGACCAGAGGCATTGACAATCTTGGCATCAGTGATACCCCAATCTTTAAGTTGGGCTTTCATCATGTCGACAAACTTACTTTCGGTTCCTCCGATTTCCTCGGCTAGAGCAATAGATGCACTGTTGGCACTGGAAATAAGAGTTGCGTCAAGAAGTTGTTTGACAGTGTATTTGCGGGCGTCTAGTGGAATATTAGATACTCCGGCACTGACAGTTAGTTCAAATGGGTAGTCAGAAATGTCAACTTTGCTGTTCCATTTGAGGTCTCCCTGGTCTACCGCTTTATAAACCATATAGGCTGTTAGAAGCTTGGTAATAGAGCCAATCCCCGTAGAGGTGGTTGCATCTTTTTCGTATAAAATTTTGCCAGTATTAGCTTCGACAGCGATGGCATGTTTGGCTGCGGCATCATATCCTTTTTTCTTATCTGCTGCAAAAGCAGGGGCTACGCTTCCCAGACAGAGTAAGAAGGTCATCATAAGCGTAATCAGTTTTTTCATGGTTTGTTCCTTCATGTGTTTTGAATATTTATTATACCACATTTTGAGAGGAACATAAGGTGTAGAGAAGGGGCGTTTACTAACAGGACTAATTTTGAAGGCAAGATAAAACTACCTTTGGATATCTAAAAGGTAGTTTTGTGTTTACTTATTTCCTGTAAAGAAATTAACGATATGGTTCCACCAAACTTTTAAGAAGAAACTTTTCTTGATAGATTGGTTGGCTGTTACCGAAATTTGAGGCGGATCAGAGATGTAACCTGTTCCTACGAGATTCTTATCATCAAAGGTTGCTGTTCCAATAGTGTCACCTTTTTTGATAGGTGCTGTTATGGTTTTTGCTTTGATTTTAACAGCATCATTTTTGCTGTTTATTTTTTGAATGACTGTAAGGTCTGACTCGAGCTTAGCAGAGATGGTTTGACGGTCTCCATCGGCTACCTTAATATCATTTTTCTTGACGATTTGTCCTTTGGTGTTGAGGGTTTTGATTTCCCAGTTTTGAGTCACATAATCTAGCAACTCATTTGTGGCTGTGAATCGAGCAGCTTCATCCTCTCCGCCATTGTCCGCATTCATAACAACTGTAATCAAACTCATGCCATTTTCATTGGAGTGGGCTACAAAGGATGCCCCTGCAAGTTCGGTTGTTCCCGTCTTGAGTCCATCAACGCCTTCACGGTAGTTGTCTTGCCCCTCCAACATGTAGTTGTGCGTCGTTAATTTGTTGTCACCTTCGAAGTCAGTTTCGGTTTGCTTGGTGATTTCAAGTACCTGAGGATAGTCTTTGATGAGGTGGTCCGCAATAATTGCAACATCTAGGGCGCTCATTGTATTCTCGTCATCTGGTTTTGAGCCAGGATAGCGGTTATCCCCAAGGTATTTATTGTTTAGGCCAGAAGCGTTAAATAATTTAGCATCTGTAATGCCCCACTCTTTAAGTTGGGCTGTCATAGTGTCAACAAATGCACTCTCTGATCCTGAGATTTTTTCAGCTAGAGCAATAGCAGCACTGTTAGCGCTAGAAATGAGGGTGGCATCTAGGAGCTGTTTAACAGTGTATTTTCGGGAATCTAGTGGGACATTTGAAACTTCTGAATCAACGGTTAAGTTGAAAGGATAGTCTGAAATATCTACTTCAGTGTCCCAGGTAATTTTTCCTTGGTCAACTGCTTTATAGACCATGTAGGCTGTTAGGATTTTAGTCATTGAAGCCACACCATCAGGAGTAGTGGCGTCCTTTTCATAGAGGACTTTCCCTGTAGTTGCTTCGATAGCAATCGCATGTTTAGCGGAAACATTGAAGTTATCTGTCTGTTCTTGTGCTAGAGCAGGTGTTGCTAGGCCTAGTAAGATTAAGGCAATCATAATGATGTGTTGTAATTTTTTCATAGTCATTCCTTTGTCTCTCATAAGTGTTTATTATATCACAAAACGACTTAAATATCTGAGAGAAAGGGAGACTTGGGTGCTAACTTATGCTGGAGCTCTGCCATTTTTGACTATATTATGGTAAAATGAAAGTTATATCAAATGAATGACATAAAGTTGACCGGTTCGTTTTTGTAAGGGCCGGTCATGGATAAAAAGAGGGATCAAACATGGCTAAACAAACTTTTGAGATGACCTTTGCAGGACGCCCGCTTGTCGTTGAAGTTGGGCAGGTAGCCAAGCAGGCTAATGGTGCTGTCGTCGTGCGTTATGGAGATACAACTGTATTATCAACAGCTGTTATGTCTAAAAAGATGGCAACGGCAGATTTCTTTCCTTTACAGGTTAATTACGAGGAAAAAATGTATGCAGCTGGCAAGTTCCCGGGGGGCTTTAACAAGCGTGAGGGTCGCCCTTCAACAGATGCCACTTTGACTGCTCGCCTCATTGATCGTCCTATTCGTCCTATGTTTGCGGAGGGCTTTCGTAACGAAGTTCAGGTCATTAACACGGTCCTCTCTTATGATGAGAATGCTAGTGCTCCGATGGCGGCTATGTTTGGGAGTTCTTTAGCCCTTTCTATCTCTGATATTCCTTTCAATGGTCCAATTGCTGGGGTTCAAGTGGCCTATGCTGCAGAAGATTTCATCATCAACCCAAGTGCAGCGGATAAGGAAGTTTCACTTTTAGATTTGACAGTGGCAGGTACCAAGGAAGCTATCAATATGGTAGAGTCAGGTGCTCAGGAATTGTCTGAGGATATTATGTTGCAAGCACTCTTGAAGGGACATGAGGCTATTCAAGAGTTGGTTGATTTCCAAAATTATATCGTTGCAGCTGTTGGTAAGGAAAAGGCTGAGGTTGAACTTCTACAAGTTGATGCTGATTTAAAAGTCGAAATCGAAACAGCTTATTATGATCAATTAGCTAAGGCTGTTCAGGTGGAAGAAAAACTGGCGCGTGAAGCAGCAACCCAGGCTGTAAAAGAAGAGGTCCTCGCCTCTTATCAAGAACGCTTTGCAGAAGATGAAGATAAGGAAACTATTCTGCGTGATGTAGCAGAAATCCTTGAGCAGATGGAACATGCTGAAGTGCGCCGTTTGATTACAGAAGACAAGGTTCGTCCAGATGGCCGTCGTGTGGATGAAATCCGTCCTTTGGACGCAGAGATTGACTTTCTTCCTAAGGTTCATGGTTCAGGTCTCTTTACACGTGGTCAAACTCAAGCCTTGTCAGTTTTGACTTTGGCACCTATGAGTGATACACAACTTGTTGATGGTTTGGATCCAGAGTATAAGAAACGTTTCCTTCACCACTATAATTTCCCTCAGTATTCAGTGGGTGAGACAGGGCGTTATGGTGCACCAGGACGACGTGAAATAGGTCACGGAGCCTTAGGTGAACGTGCCCTTGCTCAGGTTCTTCCAAGTGTTGAAGAGTTCCCTTATGCTATCCGTTTGGTAGCAGAAGTCTTGGAGTCAAATGGTTCTTCCTCACAAGCCTCTATTTGTGCAGGAACCTTGGCTCTTATGGCTGGTGGTGTACCGATTAAGGCGCCTGTTGCAGGGATAGCCATGGGGCTTATCTCAGATGGTACTAACTACACTGTCCTGACTGATATTCAAGGTTTAGAAGACCATTTTGGAGATATGGACTTTAAAGTAGCTGGTACACGTCAAGGAATTACAGCTCTTCAGATGGATATTAAGATTTCAGGCATTACACCTGCCATTCTCGAAGAGGCTTTGGCTCAAGCCAAGGTAGCTCGTTTTGAGATTCTTGACGTTATTGAGTCAGCAATCGCTGAGCCACGTCCAGAATTGGCACCAACAGCGCCTAAGATTGACAGTATTCAGATTCCTGTTGACAAGATTAAGGTTGTCATCGGTAAAGGTGGCGAAACGATTGACAAGATTATCGCTGAGACTGGTGTCACTATCGATATCGATGAAGAAGGTCTTGTTCAGATTTTCTCTAGTGATCAGGATGCCATTAACCGTGCTAAAGCTATCATCTCCGATCTTGTACGTGAAGCTAAGGTTGGAGAGGTTTACACTGTACCAGTTGTGCGTATTGAAAAGTTCGGTGCCTTTGTTCACCTCTTTAATAAGACAGATGCTCTTGTCCACATCTCAGAACTAGCTTGGGAACGCACTGAGCGTGTCGAAGATGTGGTTAAGGTTGGGGATATGGTAACTGTTAAAATTATCAAGATCGATGAAAAAGGACGTATCGATGCCTCAATCAAGACCTTGCTCCCTAAGCCTGAAAAGATTGAGGACGTGGAAAATAAAGGAGAGCATCGTCACCGCCGTCGTTCTCATCACAAACCACGCCACCATAATGAAAATGGTGAAGTACCGAAAAATCCTGATAAATCAGAAACGAAAGAACAGATAGAAGAATGACAGAAAATCAAGAATTGCAAGCTTTTGATGAAACTCTAAAAGAATTTTTAAAGGAACCAGACCACTTTTTGACCAATTTGGCTTTGGATAATCACTTACAACGTACTCCCGTCTTGGCTGCCCAAGACCTCTACGCAGTTGAAGTGGAAGGCAAGAAGGTTGTTCCTGTCTTCACTAGTGAACAGGACTTACAATCTTTCAAAGCTACTCAAGAGAGTGCTCGAGAACAGACTTGGATAGAACGTTCAAGCTTAGATATCCTAACACAACTGGTTCAGGCAGAGCTTTTTGGTATTGCTTTCAATTTAAAAGAGGATGGTGATTTCTCAAATACCACTCTGTTTGCAAGCAGTGAACTTATCCAGTTTATCAACTATTTCACTCAGACGCTCAATAACCTTTTGGGTGAGGAAAATCAAAAGGCGGATCCTGAAGATAAGATTTATCTTGTCCCAGCCTTCATTCACAAACGCGAGGAAGATGGTCAGGATGACCGTCTCTTTGCGACCATGTCGAATGCAGAGGGACAGAGTTATGTGCCTGTGTTTACGAACTTAACGAGCTTTGCAAAATGGTACGGTAACGAAACTTTTGGCCTACCTTTCCGTAAGGCTAAAGGGACGATTTTACAATGGCCACTGTCAGAAATTTACCAGCCTTCAACAGGTGAAAATGAGTTGGATAAGGTTCAAGGTATTGTCATCAATCCGTTTGATGAGCAGCCTGAGTTAGTCGACTGGTCTTATTTTGAAGGGGATAGCGAGTAGACCTAGTGTTCACAGCTCTTCACTTTAAAGAATAGTAGGGCCACAACAAACAATAATAGCAATAATGATGTAAGGAGTGACCTAAATGGGTTGGTGGAAAGAAAGTATTGATATAGTAAAGAAAAATGACCCAGCAGCTCGGACGAGTCTGGAGGTTCTTTTAACCTACCCTGGATTAAAAGCCTTGGCTGCTCATCGTATCTCACATTTTCTCTGGCGCCACCATTGTCGACTCTTAGCGCGTATGCATAGTCAGTTTTGGCGCTTCTGGACTCAAATCGAGATTCACCCAGGGGCTCAGATTGCTGAAGGTGTTTTCATTGACCATGGCTCAGGCCTTGTCATTGGTGAGACAGCTGTTGTGGAGAAGGGTGCTATGCTTTACCACGGTGTCACTTTAGGTGGTACTGGTAAAGATGTCGGAAAACGTCACCCAACCGTTCGTGAGGGTGCCTTGGTTTCAGCCCATGCTCAGGTCATAGGCCCTATTGAGATTGGAAAGAACTCTAAGGTCGGTGCGGCAGCTGTGGTTGTTGCGGATGTCCCAGAAGATGTTACAGTCGTTGGTGTTCCTGCTAAGGTTGTGCGTGTTCATGGTCAAAAGGACGAAGAAGTTATCCACGATATTGAAGAAGGACGTGAATACTATAGCGAAAAACTAGAAGACCTTCTAAAAGCAGCTAGCTTCCACTCATCACGCCTATAAGGAAAGGAAACGATGAAACTCTTTAGTTCAAAGGTGACTCGATTGACGGTCGTGGGCCCTCTTGCCCTTGTTTACATTGCTTTACATAGAGCAGACTATAGCATGGCAGCCTTGTGGTTTTGCATTGCTCTTTTATGGGGTGGTCTTGTTTTTAAGCAACGTCACAAGTAATACTTGAGTTATGAAAAATTTATTCAAAAACAATCCTTTTTTGGTCTTCTATATAGTTGGGAGTTTCCTTTCAGCTATGTCTCTCTTGGCTCAAGGTCAGCTAGTTGCGGCTATATGGATTATCATTCTTGTGATACTCTTGTGTTTATACCTAAACCATATCAAGGATAAAAAATAGTTTCCAGTTAATTGAAAGGAATCTCTAGTGATTAAAATTTATGATACGATGACGCGTTCGCTCCGTGATTTTGTACCTTTGACAGAAAATGTTGTCAATATGTATGTCTGCGGACCAACAGTTTACAATTATATTCATATCGGAAATGCCCGTTCAGCAGTAGCTTTTGATACTATTCGTCGTTATTTTGAGTATTGTGGCTACACAGTCAACTATATTTCTAACTTTACGGATGTAGATGATAAGATCATCAAGGCAGCCAATGAAGCTGGTATTTCAACTAAAGAATTGTCGGATAAGTTTATCGCAGCTTTTATGGAAGATACTGCACAGCTTGGCATTAAACCAGCGACACAAAATCCTCGTGTTATTAACTACATGGATGAAATCATTGCATTTGTGTCAACCTTGGTTGACAAAGGATTCGCCTATGTCTCTGAAGGTGATGTTTACTTCCGAGTAGCTAAGTCAAACAACTATGCTAAATTAGCTAACAAGACTTTGGAAGATCTTGAAATTGGTGCAAGCGGACGTACGGATGCTGAAACAGAACGTAAGGAGAATCCTCTGGATTTTGCCCTTTGGAAAGCTGCCAAAGAGGGAGAAGTTTCTTGGGACAGCCCGTGGGGACCTGGTCGTCCTGGTTGGCACATCGAATGTTCAGTTATGGCGACTGAAATCCTTGGAGATACCATTGACATCCATGGTGGAGGGGCAGACCTTGAGTTTCCACACCATACCAATGAAATTGCTCAATCAGAAGCCAAAACTGGCAAGACCTTCGCCAACTACTGGATGCACAACGGTTTTGTCAATGTGGACAATGAGAAAATGTCAAAATCCTTAGGTAACTTTGTAACGGTTCATGATATGCTTAAGACAGTCGATGGTCAAGTGCTTCGCTTCTTCCTAGCAACACAACAGTACCGTAAGCCAATTAACTTTACTGAAAAAGCTATTCATGATGCTGAAGTCAATCTTAAGTATTTGAAAAACACCCACAGTCTTCCCTTGACAGATCAGGTGAATCAAGATGAGTTGCAAACTTATCTTGAAGCCTTCCAAGAAGCTATGGATGATGACTTTAATACAGCGAATGGTGTGACTGTTCTGTTTGACATGGCCAAATGGATTAATTCAGGCAATTATGACCAAACCGTTAAGGATGCTTTTGAAAAAATGCTCCAAGTCTTCGGTATTGTTTTCGAAGAAGAAGTTCTTGATGAAGATATCGAAAAACTCATTGAAGAGCGTCAAGCAGCGCGGGCCAACAAAGACTTTGCGACAGCAGACCGCATTCGCGATGAATTAGTTGCTCAAGGTATCAAACTTCTTGATACCAAGGATGGTGTGAGGTGGACACGTGACTAAACACCTTGATGTCAACCTTATTAATGGTATTGCTCTCGCTTTTGAGGGAGATGCTGTTTATTCCTTGTACATTCGCCGTCACCTGATTTTTCAAGGTCAGACCAAGCCAAATCAATTGCACCGTCTAGCTACACGCTATGTGTCGGCAAAGGCGCAAGCTAGTCTCATTGAAAAAATGCTAGAGCAAGAGCTTTTGACTGAAAAAGAGCTAGATATCTATAAACGAGGTCGTAATGCGAATAGCCATACCAAGGCTAAAAATACAGATGTCATTACCTACAAAATGTCAACAGGCTTCGAAGCAGTCATGGGCTATCTTCATATGACCGAGGATATTGCTCGCTTAGAGGAACTTATTGATTGGTGTATTGACGAAGTTGAAAAAGAAATCTAAAAATTCTGCCGAGAGCAGGATTTTTTGTTATTTAAAGGCTATAAAAATTGTGACAATTAGTTGAAGCTTCAAAATTTAGATTATTTGATAATCAAAGTAATTCAGCGATTTGACAATAAAAATTAAGATGAAACTAATATTTAGTACCTTGAAAATGAGAAAGTTAAGGGATGTCTAACACGTGTAAAACCCCGATATTATAGCTTTTTTAATAAAACTAATTTGACAGAAAGTAAAAAAAAAGTCTATAATATTAATAAATGAGGCCATCTAAAAATGAGGAGGTGAATGGAAATAGCTAAGAAAAAAGTTTTCTATACAACTTTTGCTGCTTTGATTTTATCTAGCTTTACGCTTCAAACAGGTAAAGCAGATGAAGTTCAGGTAAAATCTGATGAAGCTAAAATAGATTATGTTAATAGTGAGGCACCGACTCCAGTTGCTCCTCAAGCTGATCTTTCATCGGTAGGAGCTAAGGCAGAGCCAGCGAGTCAAGTAAGTTCAGTAGTGACCTCAACGTCACTGATGGTTGTCTCTTCAAGTGAGACAGATGAGGGGCTTCTTGAGGTACATTCTCAAGTTAATATCGTGGAGACTAGCGTTTCTACGACTTCATCTCATTCAGAAGAGGCTCGTGCCCAAGCTTTTGGTGAGGATCGATCAGTAGCGGCGTCTGAACGAGGAGATGCAAACTCAACATCTGATTCTGAACAAGCAAAACCAAATATTGTGCTTACTTATGATAAGTCTCGTGAGGCTACAGCGACTGCAGAGTCTCAAGCTGTAACTTCAATGTATAAGAGTGAAAGCACACTATATACATCCGAACTTGCTGGAAATACACATGATGTTATTGAAAAATCAGAGTATTCTTCACTGGATTCTCATACGACATCTGTAAGTGCGACTCCTACTAGCCAAGCTATTGCAACTTCTGAAGTCGCTTCTGAGTCTGCAAGTACTGCAAGCTCTCTTGCATCTACGGCTCCAGAAACGAGTCAGTTAAATAATAATTCAGAAGATAGCTTAACTGTCCTCACGATTGGTTGGAAAGATTCATCATCAACTTCTGAGGTCTTTGAAACTTCTGAAGTGGTTTCTATGTTGCAAAGTGAGAGTTTGACCTATTCGTCAGAGGTAACCTTTACGGATGGACTCATTTCAGAAATCTTAGCGACTCCAATCACTTCTGAAGTTTACACCGTTGTTCCAAAACGAGACAGTACTGGAGCGCTTCTTGAAGATCAACCTGCTGTTACAGGGAATACAGACATTCTTTATTTAGCACGTGGTGAAATCTTTAACGTCAATTTTGATGTTAACAAGATGGAAGGTAAGAAGATTAAGGGGCTTAATCTAGTCCTTGATGGTAAACAAATTCATCATAGTTACTTTGTTGAAGGAACTTTGGATGAGGTCAATGCTGGTTTGAGTGCCTACCATTTGGCAGAACAAACGACTGGTATTCATAAAATGACCTTTGAGTTGATTGATACGAATAACAATATTCATTACCTGACACAGACTTTTAGCGTCTTCAATGAAGGCGAGCGTCCAGTGACACCTGATAGTTACCGTAGGAATCAGTATTCATCAACGACAACAACGACTGTACCGGTTACTTATAATACCAGTGCAAATAACTATACTGAGACCGCCAATCATATACAAGCTACGGCTGTTAATGAGTTGGCTGAGACAACTAGAGCGTTAACACAGCAATTAGCAGAACAAATTGCTGAGGTTTTGAGTGGTTGGTCTTCAGCGATTTCTGGAAATAGTTCAACAAGCACAGGTTCAATTGATATCTTCCAAGCAGCAGGTAAAACCATTACTCAAGCTGCGAGAAAGATTGCAGAATCAATCTCAGATCCAGATACAATTGGTAAGCAAGCTTTGGCTGCTGCAACTGTTGTTCTAGTTCTCCTAGTGCTTTATCTAGCAGCAATTACATTTATTTAACATGCTTTGCCCTCGTAAGAGGGCTTTTTTTATGATAGAATTAGCTTATGAAAACAACTAAAGAATCAAGTCTAGACATTGTTTATGGTGTGCACGCCGTAACAGAGAGTCTAGAAGCAAATACTGGTAATAAACTCTATATTCAAGATGATCTTCGAGGGAAAAATGTTGATGCCATTAAGGCCTTGGCAGCTGAAAAGAAGGTTTCCATCTCTTGGACACCTAAGAAAACCTTGTCTGATATGACAGGTGGGGCTGTGCATCAAGGTTTTGTTCTTCGTGTGTCAGAGTTCGCTTATTCTGAGCTCTCAGTTATTATGGATAAGGCTGAGCAAGAGGAGAATCCTCTAGTCCTCATTTTAGATGGACTTAACGACCCTCATAACTTTGGTTCTATCCTACGTACAGCTGATGCTACTCAGGTGACAGGAGTTATTATTCCTAAGCATCGTGCTGTGGGGGTAACACCTGTCGTTGCCAAGACATCAACAGGGGCCGTGGAGCATATTCCCATTGCCCGAGTGACTAATCTTAGCCAAACTCTTGATAAGCTTAAAGAAGCAGGCTTCTGGGTGTTTGGAACGGATATGGATGGGACCCCATCTCATAAATGGAATACAGCTGGAAAGGTTGGCCTTATCATTGGTAATGAAGGTAAGGGAATCTCTGCTAACATCAAGAAACAAGTGGATGAGATGATTACTATACCCATGAGTGGTCATGTGCAGAGCCTTAATGCCAGTGTGGCAGCAGCAGTTCTCATGTATGAAGTTTATCGAAACCGATTGTAACTATGAAAAAAAGAATACTTCTGGTTGATGGTTATAATATGATTGCCTTTTGGCAAGAAACCCGTCAACTCTTTAAGACCAATCAGCTTGATGAAGCTCGTGAAACATTGCTTCGTAAGCTCAATCATTATGCTAACTTTGAACATATTGATATTATCTGTGTGTTTGATGCCCAGTTTGTTCCAGGGAGTCGTCAGCGTTATGATCAGTATCGTATCAGTGTTATTTTTACTGAGGAAGATGAGACAGCAGATAGCTATATTGAGCGCGCAGCGGCTGAGATGAATACTGTTCAAAATCTAGTTGAAGTAGCAACTAGTGACTTAAATGAACAGTGGGCTATCTTTTCACAAGGAGCTTTACGTGTTTCGGCGCGTGAGTTGGAAGAGCGTGTCAATACAGTAAAGTCTGACTTAGACAAGATGTCGGCACATATTGACTTAAAGACACCAAAACTACGTCCATGGGACGATGCACAATTAGGGAAATTACAGGACCTTTTAAATGAAATAGAATAGAGGGACATATGACATTTAACATTTTGACAGATTCTACAGCAGATCTAGATGAAAAATGGGCTCAGGAGAATAAGGTAGAGCTCGTTGGTTTGACCATTACGCTTGATGATATTGCCTATGAAACCGTTGGTCCTAACCGTTTAACGAGTGACCGTCTCTTAGAACGTATGCAGGAAGGCAGTCAGCCGACTACTAGCCAAGTGAATGTTGGTCAATTTGAAGAGGTTTTTCGTCGTCACGCCAAAAATGGTGATGCCCTTCTTTATATTGCCTTTTCATCAGTGCTTTCAGGTACTTATCAAAGTGCTGTTATGGCGCGTGACATGATTTTGGATGAATACCCAGAAGCTGTCATTGAGATTGTAGATACTCTAGCAGCAGCAGGTGGAGAAGGCTATCTCTCTATTTTGGCGGCAGAAGCTCGTGACCAAGGTAAGAGCTTATCTGAAACGAAAGCCATGATTGAGGACATTCTGCCACGTTTACGGACTTATTTCTTAGTTGATGATCTCTACCATCTCATGCGTGGGGGACGTCTCTCAAAGAGCTCAGCTATTATTGGTAGTTTGATTAATATTAAACCTCTCCTTTGGTTAGATGCTTCAGGCAAGTTGGTTCCTTTGGCTAAAATCCGTGGACGTAAAAAAGCCATTAAAGAAATGGTCCTACAAGCTACTCAGGATATTGAACATAGCACAGCAATTGTCGCTTATGCCAATGATATTGAAGCTGCGGAGAATCTAAAAGAACAATTGTTAGCAGTTGACGACATTGAGCAAGTTCTCATTATGCCACTTGGGCCAGTCATCTCTACCCACGTCGGACCAGATACCTTGGCCGTCTTTACGATTGGTAAAGAAGTTAGATAGAAAAAGTGTCAGATAGGATTTCCTATCTGATTTTTGTTTTCTGAAATGATAGATTAATAGAATATAAAAAGATAATATATACAAAATGAATGATATATTTGACATAACGTAAAATAATGCTATAATGAATCTAGAAAATGGAGGAAACAAAATGAAGAAGTCAAAGAAAAAAGTAGCTAGCACGATGGATGAACGTGCTCAGTTGATCAGCGGAGAATCTTCTGCTAGAGGTTATTGGATAGCCATGCTTGGTATGTTTGTAACGATTATGGTTGCTAGTAAGACACACTCCGTCGAATTAGTGCAGTCACTATTAATCATCACTTTCTTTGGTTCTATGTGCCTAGTATTAGTTCACAGCGTATCACGTAATGGGCATCCATGGTTGCTAGACAAAAAACTTGAGAAGAAAGTATTAATATTTTCCTGGGTAATGTTGCTTGGTGGAACTTTTGTATCGTTAATATATCTACTAATTTTAGTACAGTCGTTTAGATTGGGTAAGAATCTTATAGGAAGTGTAACAGCTTTGACATCGAGTTTGATTTTATGCTATGAAGGATGGGCTATCATTAAAAGAATCAAGAAGAACCGTTTGGAAGAACTAGAAGACGAAGAATAGGATTTTTGAATGAAAAATTTAAAAATGAAGTCAGCGCGTGTAGCAAAGGATCTCACTCAACAGGGGTTGGCAGATGCTATAGGAGTCTCTCGTCAGACTATCTCAGCTATTGAAAAGGGAGACTACAACCCGACTATAAATCTGTGTATTGCTATCTGCAAAACTCTGGACAAAACTTTAGACCAGCTTTTTTGGGAATCTGAGGATTAATTTGTACCCCCTTAGAGGTTAATTAGGTATGATTTCTAGTCTTCCACCTTATAAAATTAGAGACTAAAAAAATACAAAAAATAAAAGAAAAACACCTCCAAATGACTTGCCTTGGACGTGTTTTTTTGATATTATGTTAAACGGTATTGTTTACCCCATTTGAAAGGCCCCGGAACCTTCCAAATACTTTTCGATGGGAAGGAACACCCATCACTCGTAAACAAAAATCGAACTATATATAGGAGAAATCATGAACAAAACAACATTTATGGCTAAACCAGGCCAAGTTGAACGTAAATGGTATGTCGTTGACGCAACTGATGTACCACTTGGACGTCTTTCTGCAGTAGTTGCTAGCGTACTTCGCGGAAAAAACAAACCAACTTTCACACCACACACTGATACAGGTGACTTCGTAATTGTTATCAATGCTGAAAAAGTTAAATTGACTGGTAAAAAAGCAACTGATAAGATCTACTACACTCACTCAATGTATCCAGGTGGATTGAAACAAATCTCAGCAGGTGAACTTCGTTCTAAAAATGCTGTTCGTTTGATTGAAAAATCAGTTAAAGGTATGCTTCCACACAACACTCTTGGACGCGCACAAGGTATGAAATTGAAAGTCTTCGTTGGCGGTGAGCACACTCACGCTGCACAACAACCAGAAGTACTTGATATCTCAGGACTTATCTAATTCTAAGAGGAAAGGAGCACTAATATAATGGCACAAGCACAATATGCAGGTACAGGACGCCGTAAAAACGCCGTTGCACGCGTACGTTTGGTTCCAGGTACTGGTAAAATCACAGTTAACAAAAAAGATGTAGAAGAATACATCCCACACGCAGACCTTCGTCTCGTTATCAACCAACCTTTCGCAGTTACTTCAACTGAAGGTTCATACGACGTACACGTTAACGTTGTAGGTGGTGGATACGCTGGTCAATCAGGTGCGATCCGTCACGGTATCGCTCGTGCACTTCTTCAAGTAGACCCAGACTTCCGCGATTCATTGAAACGCGCTGGACTTCTTACTCGTGATGCACGTATGGTTGAACGTAAGAAACCAGGTCTTAAGAAAGCTCGTAAAGCTAGCCAGTTCTCTAAACGTTAATTCGTTACTGGACAGCAGAGTACAAACGAAAACACTTTGCAACTTGCAAGGTGTTTTTTTGTATGAGAATTGGCGGTGCGCAATTAGGATAGCTCTAGCGACTTTAGTCGCATAGAGATATGCTATGCATAGTTGCCCCAAGAAAATAAGCGAAGCGATATTTGATTGGATGGCAACCACTGCACTCAAAACGTTAATCAATACGATTATATCAACGTTTCAAGACATTCAAGAGTTATCTCTTGGATGTCTTTTTTTATCAAAAAATCTATAGTTTCCCTGAAATTTCCCTGACCTAATTTTTAAGATTCCTAAATGCAATTTCACCAACAGTTTGATTTACTATATCTTTAGTATTAACATAAGTCTTTGTAATTTCTTTGTCACTATGAGTTAAGGCTTCAGAAATTACTTCAAGTGGAACTCCAGCTTGTTTTGCGAGTGTCGCACCAGTATGTCTTAGTTTGTGTGGGGAAGCTGGTGCTAGTTCAGAGTGCCTGCGTCTGGCTGATTTCATTCTATAATTCAGATAATCTATATGGAGTGGTAAGTTAATATTGTTTGAACGATCATTATAGGTGAAAACAAACTGTTTTTGATTTTGTCGAAGACCAAATAGCTTAAGTTCTTCTTGTTGCTTCACTTTCCAATTTGCTAATAATTCCATCAATTCAATTGGAGCCTTAAAGAGAGTTTTTTTATTACCTTTTGTTGATTTTATATTACCAAAACGGTCTAACGCCTGTTCTATGAGTATTTCTCCAGTAGAAAAATTAATGTGTTTCCATTGTAGAGCATAGCTTTCTGATTTTCTATCAGATAAAAAGAATGTCGTATAAAAGAGAGTGTAGTCTTTTAGGTCAATAAGTCCTTTCTCTAAATCTGTGTCAAAAGCTTGTAGCCATAATTTCAGCTCTTCTTTATCGAGAGAAAGATCCTCCTCTCTTTTGCTCTCTCTAAGGAGAATCTTTCTATTAGCTTTAATTCTACTGATTGTTTTTCGGAGTTTATTTGATGGAATATATTCAAGTTCCTCAGCCCAATCAAATACGGAGTTAACATAGCTTCTAATCACTTTGAAATTAGCATAGCTATTTGCTTTGGGAGTGAGTAGTGAAAGAATAAGTTGTTTATTATTATTTAGGTATTCAATGGAATATTTACCTAGAATAGGTAAGATATGTAGTCTGAATATGTTTTCTGTTTGAAAAATAGTCGCCTTTGTTGGTGGTTTAATTGTAGTTGTGGTTTGACCTGCCTTGTAAGGTTCTAACCAAATTTGTTTATAAAAGTTCTCAAAAGTGATTTCTTCCTTTTTATCAACAGGAAGATTATTTCTTGCTTTTTCTATATTCACTGCAAATTTAAGTTCAGCTTCCCTAGCCTCCCTTTTTGTTTTAAAACGCTTTTCATAATATTGTCCCAGACCCAGTTTCCCTTAAATATCAGTGGGAACATAGAGTTTTAATTGATAGGTTCCATTTTTCGTTTTCTTAATAGCCATTTTAATCTCCCTATGCGCTGATTTCTAATCTTGTCATCCACTGATTGATACTTTCCTTATTGAAACGAATAGATTTTCCAATTCGGATATAGGGTAGCCCCATTGCAATCCAAATATCAAGTGTATTATTAGAGATTCCAAGGTAGTTACAAGTCTGTTTTTTTGTTTAGAAAAGGGCTGTCAGCCCCAATATCTTCTTTAAAATGATGAATTTCGTTCTTTATTAGTGTTGCAATCATTTGCTGAATTTCTTGAGTTTGTTCTTCTGGTAATTGTACTAGCATATATTATTCTCCTTTTAAAAGTAAAAAACCAAGGTTTCATTTTACCTTGGTCGTTATTTTTTCTTTTGAACTGATAGCTGTTCTTTAAAAAGTTTATTCATTTTTTTCTGTCCCTCAGAAGAGTTGAGAGTATCTTTGTTGATTTCCCCTTTATAAATTTGTTCCATTAGAAGTAAGTATGCTTCACCTAAAGCAGTAGTGATAAGACCAGCGGTTGTACCAGAAATAGCTCCACCAACACCGGTACCAATACCTGGGAAAAATTTCAATATATTAGAGACAATAGTTTTACCGATTAATGTAGCACTACCAGATCCTAAAGTGGATGTTACGAAAGCTGTTAGGAAAGCTTTATTTATTTCGAGTCCAAATATTACAGTAATCGCACTAATCATAGCAACTTGAGTTGGCACTAGTAAAAATGCATCAGCAAAGGGGATTGGAGCGAAACCTTCTCCAAAACTTGCTGTTACCGCTGTTGCAATAGCAGCCCTAGCATGTTTTTTTTTTGCTTCTAGAGATACTTTTTGAATATTTTGTAGTGTATCTTGAAGCTCGGAAGGTAATACTTCAGACATTACATTTATTAAGGTATCCAGCCCAAAGGATTTCGCAACATATTCTTCATCAAAATCCATGTCCTGAGCAAGAATTGGTACAACCTTACAAATATCAAGGTTTTCTTGTTCTACATGATTTTTCATTTCCAAAGCTTTTTTTCTTGGAACAGATTGTGTGAGTACCACGATTATTGGGACTTTGGAGTTTTTATTTTTTTCAGAGAACTCCTTTAGCCACTCTACCTCAGAACTATCAAAGGTACGGTTTGCTCCTACATTAATGCAGTACCAAATACAGTGGATTGTTTTGTTGATGTCATTAGAGGAGTAACCTTCGCTTATTAATTTTATTACTTCATCTTTTACGTTGTCTTGTTGGTCAGAAGAAAGTTCGAAACCGGGAGTGTCATAAATGGAGAGAGGATAGTCACTCTTAACAATTTTTCTGATTTCTTGTGTTACTGGTCTACCTAGACCGGTATCAGCAAAGTCACCTCTAAACAAACTGTTAATGAGTGTACTTTTTCCTACCCCAGATTTACCAATAACTATTATGTTAAGCTGTTTTAGATTATTTATTTTATCATTAATTGCATTAATACATTGTTGAGCAATACTATCTGTATCAATCTGCATTGATTTCTTCCTTTATATACTTATTTTTTTTTGACTAGTTCATCTTCCCATGAGACACTATAGTGCTGTCGATTATTTATCTCTACTTGTTTTTTATATAAATAATTAGTGGTTTTTTTCAAGACTTTCGGTAATAACGTTGTAGAAACTATTATTGCTCCAGTTCCTATAATGTACTTCATTTTAGATTTTTTTTTAATTGGTTTCGAATTTTTCTTTGACATAATATTTCTCACTAAATTTAAGTTTTGAAGTAATTATATCATATAAAACATTAAAATTGCTACAAAATTTCAACATTATTCAACTATCTTTATTTCCCATAACATAAGTAAATTGTTTTGCTGTTTCTGCATCAAAAGTGCGGTAGCTAACGACTCCTAGGCCTTTGACGTTTGATTCAGAGATAAGGATGGAGCAATCTGATTTGACTTGTTCCACAAAGGCGATGTGGCTATAGGTTGGATCTGCTCCAGCTTGTCCTGGGCTAAAAGATAGTGCGGAGTGCTCGGTGGGGGTATTCCCAGAAAAGAGGTCTTCACAAATGGTGGTTAGGGTATCTATGCCACCACGTTCACGAACAGTGTTTAAGGTACTTAGTCCACCAGACCAGGCTTTAAAGTTGTTCAGTGAATTGATTTCGACTTTGTATTCCATAGGGATTTCCTTTCTAGTGTTCATAGTGTTTATTGGTTTTGAGGAGTCTTAAGATAGTCTCCCCACGATCGGTGATTTCACCGCTATTTTGAATCATCTTCATGTATTCTGTTCGCATGATTTTGTCTGCTTCAGAAACGAGTGCAAGAGAGTTTGCGACTTGGTAGGTTAACCAGCGAATGGTTCGTTCGATACTGTAGGGTTGTGGACTGGTTGAGAGTTTTAGGGGTTCAACCCCTCCAAATAGCCTTTGCCATTTTTCATCGGGCTTATAGGCTCCAAAACGGGTGACACCATCATAGATTTGGATTTCCTTATTCACGATACCTCGTGCAATTTCTCCCAAGTCTACACCGTTGATGTATTCCTCCACAACGCCTTGGGCTTTCTGGTCTGAAAAGCGTAGCTCGTAGCGGTTCCAGATACCAAAAATCTCCAAGGATTCTTCCAAGGAGATATTTTCCATACGGGCGATTTCGTATCGCTTTTCATAAAAGTTGAAGTAGAGCTGACTTTGTCGGCTCCCAAAGTAAAGGGAAGGACCGTGATTGGCTTCCATATCCTCGTTATCGGTGAAGGAGCATGATATTTCATGATTTTAGATCTATTTGAAGTCATGATTAATATCAAATAAACCAAGAACTAAATCTCGAAGCTCACTTGCACTAAAGACCTCATAAGCAGGCATTTCTTCTTTCTCTTTTGCTATCTGTCTGTTTCGATGGTTGAACCAGATAGGATGCCATCCAGCGTTATAACTTCCTTCGATATCGTTGATAAAGGTATCCCCAATGTATAGGCTTTCTGAAGGTAAGAAATTTAACTTTTTGGCAGTATAGTCAAAGATTTCTTGTTGAGGTTTGCTATACCCTGTGGTCTGACTAATAATGATTTTTTTCTTTTCAAAATATTGATAGGCACCAATAAGTTGGAGTTTTCGACTCTGTAAGTCAACAGGGCCATTAGTTAGAATACCGATTGGGATGTGGTTTTCATGTAGAGCCAGCAGTAGTTGATGTATCTCAGGAATCATTGTAATCTGATCGAGTTCATATTCATAGTCAGCTTGGAAGTCTAGAGCTTCTGTCCTAGATATACTATCGATGCCAAATTCTTCCATAGTCTTCTGACAGCGAAAAATTCTAAGTTCCTCAATACTGATGAGTTTTTTCGTGTATTTAGGAAAAGCAACATCAGACCAATATCTAAAACGTTTGTAAATGTTATCTATTTGTTGGATATCAATCGTTGGAAAACATTTCTCAACGCTACGTTTAAAGGGGAGTTGATGGTCATAAAGAGTGTCATCAAGGTCAAAAACAATATTTTTATAAGTCATAATTCTAGTCCGCTTTTAAAATAGTAGTGTACTGGCTAAATTCCTCTAAGTGTTGAGGGCTAATCTGGCTATCTGTAATGATGGTATCGAGTTGATCTAGATTATAGAAGTTAAAGAAATCGTATCGATCGAATTTAGTACTGTCTACTAATAAGAATTTTTCTACAGCATTGTTTAGGGCAAGTTGTTGAATCACACCTTCCTTGTCACTATATGTAGCAATAGAATTATGGGTAACAGCATTTGCACTAACAAAAGCTTTGGCAAATCTCATTGCTTTTAAATTTGTCGAAGCCATTGAACCTACAAAAGCTCCAGTTACTTCTCTATATTCACCGCCAAGAAGCAATAAATCAATGGTTTCGCTATCATTTAGAATCAAGAACACAGGGAGACTATTTGTAATGACACGAATTTTATAACCTTTACGACCTTTCAATTCTAATGCCAGTTGTTCAAGTGTAGTTCCGGGTCCAATAAAAATAGTATCGCCATCTTTGATTAAAGAGCAGGCTTTTTTAGCAATGTCAATTTTTTCTTTTGTATTTAGACTTTTCTTCTCGATATGTGTCTTTTCAAGTGGCTTTTTAGAGGAAAGCAATTGTGCACCACCATGAGTACGTGTTAAAAGTCCATCAGCTTCTAGAGCATCAAGGTCTCTACGGGCTGTCATATCGGAAATATCTAGTTCATCTATTATTTCTTTTATGGTTATGGTCCCGTCAATCTTTAACATATCTAAAATTTTTTCTAATCGTCGTTTTTTGTTCATATGAGGACTCTTCTTTCATAAAGTAATTTTTTTTCAAAGATAATTCTCTTTTAATTGTATCATAAAAGACAATATTTTCAAGGCAAAACAAACAATTTCAAACAAAAAACAAACATTAGATGATGAAATAAGAACAGAGGGTTGACGTATATTAACTTAGGTCAGATTTTGTATAAGACGAAAATAAGGTAGGACCTCTTAATCAGTAAATTATAGAAAGTAAAAGACTTTTGTAATACTTGAATAGATATTTCACGTCCATTTTGTGATGGTTTAAATGAACAATAATTTAACGGTGTTATCTACTTTTAAAAAAGCAAACAAAAAAATAAACAAAAAATAAACAAAAAGTGTTGCTTTTTGTTTAGGTGTTTGGTATTATATAAACAAAGAAATGATGAAAACGTTATTTCGAACATTTTGCAAAATATTTTCTACTTCTACGTAGCATTTCTTTCTAAAATTTAGGAGGTAGTCAAAATGGCTATTGTTGTTGGTGCGGATCTCAAAGGTACGAGATTAAAAGATGTTGTGAAAAATTTTCTTGTAGAAGAAGGTTTTGAGGTAATTGATGTGACTAAGGACGGACAAGATTTTGTTGATGTTACCTTGGCAGTTGCCTCTGAAGTAAATAAAGATGAGCAAAACTTAGGTATTGTAATTGATGCTTATGGAGCTGGTCCATTCATGGTAGCAACTAAAATTAAAGGTATGGTTGCAGCAGAAGTTTCAGATGAACGCTCAGCTTATATGACACGTGGACATAACAATTCACGAATGATTACGGTTGGCGCTGAAATCGTCGGTGATGAGCTTGCTAAAAACATCGCTAAAGGTTTCGTCAATGGTAAATATGATGGCGGACGTCATCAAATCCGAGTAGATATGCTTAACAAGATGTGTTAAGAAAAGGAGTTAAGGAATGAGAATCGCAATTGGATGTGACCACATTGTCACAGATGAAAAAATGGCAGTATCAGAATTCTTGAAATCAAAAGGACATGAGGTCCTTGATTTCGGGACATATGACCACGTACGTACTCACTACCCTATCTATGGTAAAAAAGTCGGTGAAGCAGTAGTAAGTGGTCAAGCAGACTTGGGAGTATGTATCTGTGGTACAGGTGTCGGCATTAACAATGCAGTCAATAAAGTTCCAGGTGTTCGCTCAGCGTTGGTTCGTGATATGACATCAGCTATATATGCAAAAGAAGAGTTAAATGCGAATGTTATCGGTTTCGGTGGAATGATTACTGGTGGTCTTCTTATGAATGACATCATTGAAGCTTTCATTGAAGCAGAGTACAAGCCAACAGAAGAAAATAAAAAATTGATTGCAAAAATCGAACACGTTGAAACTCATAATGCACATCAAGCAGATGAAGATTTCTTTACAGAATTCCTTGAAAAATGGGACCGTGGTGAGTATCACGACTAGATAATAGATCTATAAATCTCATAATCAGATAAAATAATTAGTTGAAAATTTTTACGTATAAACTAGAGAAATTCATCTTGTAAAAGAACTTAGTAAGAAAAGTATAAAAGAGGTATTTAAAAAATGGTACTTACAGAACAGAAACGCAAGTATTTGGAAAAACTTTCAGACGAAAATGGTATTATCTCAGCTTTGGCATTTGACCAACGTGGTGCTTTGAAACGTTTGATGGCACAATATCAAGATGCAGAGCCAACTGTAGCTCAAATGGAAGAACTGAAGGTTTTGGTTGCTGATGAACTTACAAAATATGCATCATCAATGTTGCTTGATCCTGAATACGGACTTCCAGCAACAAAAGCATTGGATAAAGAAGCTGGTCTTCTTCTTGCCTATGAAAAAACAGGTTATGATACATCAAGTACAAAACGTTTGCCTGACTGCTTGGATGTTTGGTCTGCAAAACGTATCAAAGAGCAAGGCGCTGATGCCGTTAAGTTCTTGCTTTACTATGATGTAGACAGCTCAGATGAACTTAACCAACAAAAACAAGCTTATATTGAACGTGTTGGTTCTGAATGTGTCGCTGAAGATATTCCTTTCTTCTTGGAAATCCTTGCTTATGATGAAGAAATCTCAGATGCAGGTTCTGTTGAATATGCAAAAGTGAAACCTCGCAAAGTCATTGAAGCGATGAAAGTTTTCTCTGATCCACGCTTTAACATTGATGTTCTTAAAGTAGAAGTACCAGTTAACGTTAAATATGTTGAAGGTTTTGCTGATGGTGAAGTGGTTTACAGTAAAGCTGAAGCTGCTGACTTCTTTAAAGCACAAGAAGAAGCAACTAACCTTCCATACATCTATCTAAGTGCAGGTGTGTCTGCTAAATTGTTCCAAGAAACATTGCAATTTGCTCACGACTCAGGTGCCAAGTTTAATGGTGTGCTTTGTGGACGTGCTACTTGGGCAGGATCTGTAGAACCTTACATCAAAGAAGGTGAAAAAGCAGCACGTGAGTGGTTGCGTACTACTGGATTCGAAAATATTGATGAACTTAACAAAGTTCTTGTTAAAACAGCTAGTCCATGGACTGATAAAGTATAGTAAAAACATAAAACGGAGGATATTGTTATGAACAGAGAAGAGATGACTCTTTTAGGGTTTGAAATTGTTGCCTACGCTGGCGACGCTCGCTCTAAACTTTTGGAAGCGCTTAAAGCAGCTGAAAATGGTGACTTCGCTAAGGCAGATAATCTTGTAGTAGAAGCAGGAACTTGCATTGCAGAGGCTCACAATTCTCAGACAGCTATGTTGGCTCGAGAAGCTTCTGGGGAAGAACTTCCATACAGTGTTACTATGATGCATGGTCAGGATCACTTGATGACTACGGTCTTGTTAAAAGATGTGATTTATCACCTTATCGAACTTTATAAAAGAGGAGCAAAATAATGCATAAACTCATTGAACTTATTGAGAAGGGGAAACCATTCTTTGAGAAAATCTCTCGAAACATCTATCTCCGTGCTATTCGTGATGGATTTATCGCTGGTATGCCAGTCATCCTTTTCTCATCAATCTTTATCTTGATTGCCTATGTGCCAAATGCTTGGGGCTTTCACTGGTCTAAAGGTGTTGAAACTTTCTTGATGACTCCTTATAGCTATTCAATGGGTATCCTAGCATTCTTTGTTGGTGGTACTACCGCTAAAGCTTTGACGGACTCGATGAACCGTGACCTACCTGCGACTAATCAAATTAACTTCTTGTCTACAATGCTAGCGTCTATGGTTGGTTTCCTTTTGATGGCAGCTGAACCTGCTAAAGAAGGAGGCTTCTTGACAGCCTTCATGGGTACAAAAGGTCTCTTGACAGCATTTATCGCAGCCTTTGTGACAGTTAATGTTTATAAAGTCTGTGTAAAAAATAATGTTACCATTCGTATGCCTGAAGAGGTTCCACCAAATATCTCTCAAGTATTTAAGGACTTGATTCCGTTCACTGTCTCAGTTGTTCTCCTATATGGACTTGAACTCCTTGTTAAGGGAACTCTTGGTGTAACTGTTGCAGAATCAATTGGTACCCTTCTTGCTCCTCTTTTCTCAGCTGCAGATGGTTACCTTGGAATTACTCTTATCTTTGGTGCTTATGCCTTCTTCTGGTTTGTTGGTATCCACGGTCCTTCAATTGTCGAACCAGCAATCGCTGCTATCACTTATGCCAATATCGATGCCAACTTGCATCTTATCCAAGCTGGACAACATGCAGATAAAGTTATCACTTCTGGTACTCAAATGTTTATTGTTACCATGGGTGGTACAGGAGCGACATTGATTGTTCCATTCTTGTTCATGTGGATTTGTAAATCAGAACGTAACCGTGCCATCGGACGTGCTTCAGTTGTTCCAACATTCTTTGGGGTTAACGAGCCAATCTTATTTGGTGCACCAATCGTATTGAATCCGATTTTCTTTGTACCGTTCATTTTAGCTCCGATTGTCAACGTTTGGATCTTTAAATTCTTTGTTGACACATTGAACATGAACTCATTCTCTGCCAACCTTCCATGGGTTACTCCTGGTCCGTTGGGAATTGTACTCGGTACTAACTTCCAAGTTCTATCATTTATCTTAGCCGGACTCTTGGTAGTTGTTGATACTATCATTTATTACCCATTTGTTAAGGTATACGATGAACAAATTCTTGAAGAAGAACGTTCTGGTAAAACAAACGATGCTCTTAAAGAAAAAGTAGCTGCAAACTTCAATACTGCTAAAGCAGATGCCGTTCTTGGAAAAGCAGGCGTTGCTAAAGAAGATGTAGCAGCAAACAATAATATCACAAAAGAAACTAATGTCCTTGTTCTTTGTGCAGGTGGAGGTACAAGTGGCTTGCTTGCCAATGCCTTGAACAAAGCAGCAGCAGAATACAATGTTCCAGTCAAAGCGGCAGCGGGTGGTTACGGTGCTCACCGTGAAATGTTGCCAGAGTTTGACTTGGTAATCTTGGCTCCACAGGTCGCTTCAAACTTCGATGATATGAAGGCTGAAACAGATAAATTGGGCATTAAACTTGCAAAAACTGAAGGAGCTCAATATATCAAATTGACACGTGACGGACAAGGTGCTCTTGCATTTGTTCAACAACAGTTTGATTAATAAATTTGTAAAAGTTATTTGAGACGAGATCACTCATTCCATTTCCTCAACACAGTGTTAACCATATCATTTCATTTCCTTGGTTTTCAGAACACAGAATCTCGTCTCAAATGCTTTTTTTGAAAGGACTTACACTTATGACTAAAACACTTCCTAAAGATTTTATTTTTGGTGGTGCTACAGCTGCTTATCAAGCAGAAGGTTCAACTCACACAGATGGTAAGGGCCCAGTAGCATGGGATAAGTATCTTGAAGATAATTATTGGTATACAGCAGAGCCTGCAAGTGATTTTTACCATAAATACCCAGTTGATTTAGAATTAGCTGAAGAATATGGTGTTAATGGTATTCGTATTTCTATTGCCTGGTCTCGTATTTTCCCAACGGGCTACGGCGAAGTAAACGAAAAAGGTGTTGAATTCTACCATAAACTATTTGCTGAATGCCACAAGCGTCATGTTGAACCATTTGTGACTTTGCATCATTTTGACACACCAGAAGCTCTTCATTCAAATGGAGATTTCTTAAACCGCGAAAATATAGAACACTTTGTAGATTATGCCGCTTTCTGTTTTGAAGAGTTTCCAGAAGTAAACTACTGGACAACTTTCAATGAAATTGGCCCAATTGGTGATGGTCAATACTTGGTTGGTAAATTCCCTCCAGGCATTCAATATGATCTTGCCAAAGTCTTCCAATCACACCACAACATGATGGTCTCTCATGCACGTGCTGTAAAATTGTATAAGGATAAAGGTTATAAAGGTGAAATTGGTGTTGTTCATGCTTTACCAACTAAATACCCTTATGATCCGGAAAATCCAGCAGATGTTCGTGCTGCTGAACTTGAAGACATCATCCATAACAAATTTATCTTGGATGCAACATATCTTGGGCACTATTCAGATAAAACGATGGAAGGTGTCAACCATATCCTAGCTGAGAATGGTGGAGAACTTGATCTTCGTGATGAAGACTTCCAAGCACTTGAAGCAGCTAAAGATTTGAATGATTTCCTTGGTATCAACTATTACATGAGTGATTGGATGCAAGCTTTTGATGGTGAGACTGAAATCATTCACAATGGTAAGGGTGAAAAAGGAAGCTCTAAGTACCAAATTAAGGGTGTTGGTCGTCGAGTAGCTCCTGACTATGTTCCACGCACAGACTGGGATTGGATTATTTATCCTGAAGGCTTGTATGACCAAATCATGCGAGTGAAAAATGATTATCCGAATTACAAGAAGATTTACATCACTGAAAACGGTCTCGGATACAAAGATGAGTTTGTAGATAATACTGTTTATGATGATGGTCGTATTGATTACGTGAAGCAACACTTGGAAGTTTTATCAGACGCGATTGCGGATGGTGCAAATGTTAAAGGTTACTTCATTTGGTCACTTATGGACGTTTTCTCATGGTCAAATGGTTATGAAAAACGTTATGGATTGTTCTATGTAGACTTTGATACGCAAGAACGCTATCCTAAGAAATCAGCACATTGGTATAAGAAAGTAGCAGAAACTCAAGTGATAGAGTAATATCACCTGAGAATGTAATAATTTGTTATCCGATTTTTAGATCAGGCTTTGAAAAGGTATATATTATTAATTTCGAAGATTGTCCTATAATTCCTGAGCTTGAAGCTACCTCACTACTAAAATGTAGTAACTGGTGTGTTTCACCTGGAAAAGAGTGGATTTGCCATTCTGATTTAGCATTATCCGAATTTGAATGGGAAGTTTTACAATTACTCGATGTAGCAATATGTGAGACTGTTCACTTCGAGGTAGATTATTTGCCTTTCCAATAACAAAAAGAAAGGAATTGACTGTGACTATCGAATTAAAAAACGAGTATCTTACGGTTCAGTTTAAAACACTTGGTGGTCAACTGACTTCGATTAAAGACAAAGATGGGTTAGAATATCTCTGGCAAGCTGATCCAGAGTATTGGAATGGACAGGCACCAATTCTATTTCCTATCTGTGGTAGTTTACGTAATGATTGGGCTATTTATAGACCTCAAGAAAGACCCTTTTTTACAGGTCTAATTCGTAGACATGGTTTTGTTCGAAAAGAAGAATTTACTCTTGAAGAAGTTAATGAAAATAGCGTGACTTTCAGTATTAAACCAAATGCTGAGATGCTTGATAATTACCTTTATCGGTTTGAACTAAGAGTTGTTTATACCTTAAATGGGAAATCCATTAGAACCGAGTTTCAGGTAACGAACTTGGAAACTGAAAAAACGATGCCTTACTTCATTGGAGCCCATCCAGCATTCAATTGTCCTTTAGTAGAAGGCGAAAAGTATGAGGACTATTCTCTTGAATTTAGTGAGGTTGAGTCTTGTTCGATACCAAAGAGTTTCCCTGAGACAGGGTTATTAGATTTACAAGATCGGACGCCATTTTTGGAAAACCAAAAGTCTCTTGATTTGGATTACTCACTTTTTTCTCATGACGCCATTACACTTGACCGACTGAAATCTCGCAGCGTGACACTTCGCTCGAGAAAGTCTGGTAAAGGTCTTCGAGTTGATTTTGATGATTTTCCAAACTTGATTCTGTGGTCTACAGCTAATAAAAGTCCATTCATTGCTTTGGAACCTTGGAGTGGTCTCTCCACTTCACTTGAAGAAGGTAATTTCTTAGAAGATAAAAGACAGGTAACGAAAATTTCACCTCAAGAAACTTCTAGAAAAACCTATGATATTACTATCCTTAATTAAAATTTGTTATTATTTGAGTCTTCAATAAGATTTGAATACTCTTACCTTGTGATGATAGAATGGTCTTCTCCGTGCCAGTCTTACATCGCAAGGTTTTTAAGTTTTTTGTGGGTCTATGTCAACTGTAGTTGGTGACGAAAAGCTAATATCTAAAGACAGTCTGGTAGTAAAAAAATAAGATTATTTACTACTTCTTGATTTAAAATAATAGTGAAGCCATTAATTTGTGGCAAATTTAATTTAATATTTTGCCTCAAATTAGCCACACTTTTTATAGAACTAAGAGGAATAATGAAGTTCTCTTCCTATTAATATTAGTAAATGTTAAGGATAAGTATTCTTTTTATTTTTTTGCGAATGTCGGCTTTTTTGCCACAAATGAGTATCAACATCTTTCGAATGGAATAGTTGACAACTGTTTTTAAGAATTATACTATTGAATTGAATAGATAAGGAGTTGATTTTATGCAAGAGACAATGATTGATTACAAACAAAATATTTACCAAGAGCTATCTCGCTTAACAAAGGGGCTAGGAAGTGAGAAGCGTCTTGATATTTTAAATATATTATCACAGGGACCAAAGACAGTTGAGGGAATTGCGCATGCGACGGGTCTCTCTGTTGCCAATACTTCGCGCCACCTTCAGGTTTTAAAAGAAAGTCACTTGGTGGTGACGAGTCGAAATGGTAATTTTATCCGTTATAGCTTGGCTTCTGAAAAGGTTGTCCAGTTAGTCCTTCTGTTATTTGCCGTCGGTGAAGAACAGTTAGCAGAAGTCAGAGCGATTGAGTCAGACTATGATGAGGCAGCTGGTGTTCCTCAGATTGAGCTCGCTAATGCAATTGAATTAGCAGCTAAGACAGATGCTCTCCTACTTGATTTAAGGCCTGTTGAGGAGTATGAGGCAGGGCACTTGCCAAAAGCTCTTAATTTACCAATCGATGAGTTTGATCAAAAAAAAGCTCAGCTTCCCAAAGAGAAGACCATCATTGTTTATTGTCGCGGGCGCCAATGTGGCTATGCTAACCTAGCAGCACAGGATTTACAGAGTTTAGGCTACAGTATCTATAGTCTCAATCGCAGTTTTGCTGATTGGAAGTGGGGTGCATCCTCTCGTTCAGAACTTGACTAAGGTGTATTCCTTAGTCTTTTCTTATAACCGGAGACTCGTGAGCAAAATCATTGCAAAATAGATTTAGTGTGCTATAATTCAATTATTCAATAAAAAAGTTGAATTTCTTTTTTACTCAATCTATTCAACAATTTCATTGAATTGTATCTTTGAAATACTTCTTATTTAGTATCTCAAAGGAACTAAGTGATACAAATTGGATTTTTAGAAGGGTTAAGTTAACCTTTTTGAAATTCATTCTTTTATTCTTATGATATTCAATTATATGATTGAATAGAAGCGATTTATTTTAGATAGGAGTTTTTTATGACGACACAACTAACAACCGAAACATTTGCGAAATCTATCCAAAATGGGGTAAGTTTTATCGATTTTGGGGCGCAGTGGTGCCCACCTTGTCGGATGATGGAGCCGGTAGTGGAAGAACTTTCACAGGACTTTGACGGAAAAGTAACGATTGCTCAGGTGGATGTGGACCAATCACAAGATCTGGCCAATCTCTTTGGCATTCGTTCTATCCCAACAATGGTGATTTTTAAAGATGGCAAACCCGTTGATGCTCTTGTTGGTGTTCATCCTAAACAAACATTGATAGAAAAAATCCAAGCACAGTTATCATGAGGTGATTTATGTATGATGCAATTATTGTAGGTTCAGGACCTGCAGGGTACACAGCTGGCATTTATTTAAGTCGAGCTGGTTTGAAAAATCGATTGATCACAGGCTATTCTGAGGGTGGTCAATTAACCACCACAACCCTCGTAGAAAATTATCCAGGTTTTGAAAACGGGATTGATGGCAATGAATTAGTCCAAACAATGCGCCGCCAAGCAGAACAGTTTGGCACCGAAATGACCTTTGGATTTGTTCAAAAAATTGAAGGCGAATCGTCTCCTTTCGAGGTACATCTGGATAATGGTGAAATCATTGATACCAAGGCCGTTATTATCGCAACAGGCTCTAGCGCTAAATACCTAGGGATTGAAGGCGAAGAAGAGGCTATCGGAAAAGGTGTCAGCGCTTGTGCGACCTGTGATGCTTTCTTCTATAAAGAGCGTGAAATCCTTGTAGTTGGCGGGGGTGATGTCGCTATGGAAGAAGCCCTCTATTTGACACGCTTTGCATCGAAAGTGACCGTTGTCCACCGTCGCAATGAGTTACGCGCATCTGATATTATGGCCAAACGGGCTCAGGCAAATGCTAAAATTCATTGGATGTTAAATTACACGCCTGTCAAAGTTGCATCTAATCTGATGGGAATGACTGGTTTGGATGTTCGTAATAATGAAACAGGTGATATTGAGCACATTCAGGCTGACGGTCTCTTTGTGGCCATTGGTCATCAGCCAAACACCGATTTTCTTGATGGAAAATTAGCATTGGATGATAAAGGCTATATTCAAACACAGGCAGGAACAGCAAAGACCTCTGTTGCAGGTATTTTTGCAGCTGGTGATGTGCAAGATCCAAAATACCAACAAGCCATTACTGCAGCAGGTAGCGGTGCCATTGCTGCCCTAGATACATTGGCCTATATTGATAACCTACGATGAAATCAGTCACGTCTAGTATCGAATTAGAAGAACTGTTAGCCAAACATCAAAATTTAGCTCTTCTTGTTTCAGGAAATCAATGCAGTCTATCGTCTCTTGGGCAAAAAGAACTCATAGACATGGCTGAACGAGAGCATTTGGTGCTTTACCAAGCAGATATTTTTCAAGTGCCCCGTCTTATTTCTTTATTTGGCATTCAGCCTACCCTGACGAGTTTATTAGTCTTTAAAAAGGGTCAATTGGTTGATAAGAAAGAGGTTTAAATGGCAAGAAAAGCTTTGATACAAAGGAAAAAGAAGGCCTATCCGGTTCAAGAATACTCACGCTGTTTGGCATGCGGCCGCCCGCATTCGGTTTACCGCAAGTTTAAACTTTGTCGGATTTGTTTACGCCAGCAAGTTTACCAAGGTGTCATTCCTGGGTTGAAAAAAGCTTCTTGGTAGTGGAAAGAAAGGAAGAAATATGGAAATTAGTTACTGGTCAGATATTGCCTGTCCATTTTGTTACATTGGTGCTAGTCGGATGAAGCGTGCTATGGCAGCTGTTGGTTTAAACCCGGAAGATTTGACAATGAAAGCTTACCAGCTAAATCCCAATGCGCCTTTAGAGACAAGTGAAACCATGCTCACAGAGTTTGCTGCCAGTCACGGTATGACCACTGAGCAAGCTAAAGCTCAGTTTGCGCACATGGAAAGCATGGGAAATGAAGAAGGGCTTCGTATTGATATGGCGGGGATTATCCCAACCAACACCTTTTCAGCTCACCGTCTTATTAAATGGTCGCAGAAGTATTTAGATAAAAAAGATCATCAAAATTTCATTATGGCCTTGTACTATCTTTACTTTGAAGAACATGTCAATATTGCAGATCATTCTGTGTTACTAGCTGTTATCAGTGAGTTCGCTCTACCACAAGAAGAGGCAGCGCAGGTTCTTGCTGGCGATGCGTTTGCTGACGAGGTCAAACGCGATATCTTAGAAGCCAATCAATCAGGCGTTCAAGGTGCACCTTTCTTTGTTCTGAACAATAAATATGGCATTTCAGGTGCTCAGCCTTATGAATACATGTTAGCGGTATTAAAACAAATTCAAGCAGAGGAAGGAGCACAATAAAATGATAGATACCCCTTTTCAACTACTAGACAGCAATTCAGAAGAGACAGGTTTAGTTTGTGGGATTGATGGCTGCAGCATAGAGTCCTCGACACAGCCGTTAGAAACTCACTCTCAGCCATTAGAAAAAAGCGAAAAAGCAGTCATTAGGAGGGCAGAATGGAAAAACAAAGGGTAGAAGCCTTGTCAGATGCTATATTGGCCATTATTGTCACAATTATGGCCTTGGAGTTACAGTTACCTGAGGAATTGACCGTAGTAGGACTTAGAAGCATGCTACCCATGCTTTTTATCTACATTACTAGTTTTTTGCAAATCATGGCAGTCTGGCTATATTATCATGAACTCTACAAATTAGTAGATCATGTCAGCTTTCGTTTATTTGGAGCCAATAGTTTTTGGCTTTTAACAGCTAGTTTTGTTCCCTTAGCGACTCGAGGGATTGGACAGCATTCCGCTAATTTTGCCTTTCTCCTGTTTTACCTCATCGTTCTTGCCCTTTGGGATGTAGCTTGGATAATCATGACAGCAATGGTGATCAAGACGAGTCAAAGACCGTTATCAGCTGAAGAAAAAAAGATACCTTATCGGTGGGCACTATTATATGGATTGCAGCTAGTGATCATATTATTAGTTGGTTATCTTTTTCCAAATCTCATTTCTCTTGCCCCGCTACTGATGATTGTTAATGTTATCTATGGTTTTTTAAGCAACAAATCTTGAGAAAGACTAAAAATAATGGCTAAATAGCATCGGTTATAAAAACCAGGTCTTAAGAAAGCTCGTAAAGTTTTACAATTCTCTAAACGTTAATTGTTACTAGACAGCAAATTATAATCGAAAGCGCTTTGCAACTTGCAAGGTGTTTTTTGTATGAGAATTGGCGGTGCGCAATTAGGATAGCTCTAGCGACTTTAGTCGC
>NZ_JALT01000024.1:0-67357 GCF_000525585.1 Streptococcus sp. ACS2 | reverse complement strand
TCCAAACGCCGAAATCATTATTGATCGTTTCCACATCATCCAGCACCTTGGTCGAGCCTTTTTAAAGACAAGAATTGCGATTATGAACCAGTTTGATAAGAAGTCACTACCCTACCGAGCCTTGAAAAATCACTGGAGACTCTTCCAAAAGGACAGCCGTAAGTTATCTCTCAACCCTTTTTACTCAAAGACCTTCCATCAAACATTATGCCCACATGAAGTCGTTGAGAAGACACTGAATTTCTCAGAAGAACTCACCAATTATTATAATCTCTATCAGCTTTTGCTTTTTCACTTTCAGGAGAAGAGGGGGGATGAGTTTTTTGAACTCATAGAGGAGAATATAAGCAAGGTCAATCATTACTTCAAAACAGTCTTTAGGACTTTTCGTAAACATAAACAATACATCAAAAATGCACTAGAAACACATTACTCAAATGCAAAATTGGAAGGGACCAATAAGCTTATCAAAGATATTAAACGTCTGGGCTTCGGTTTTAAAAATTTTATCAACTTTAGAAAGCGTGTTTTCATCACTCTGAATATACAAAAAGAGAAGACCTATCTGGTCCTCTCTAGATGTTAGCTTTTCGTCACCCACTACAGTTGACAAAGAGCCGATTTTTTCTCCTTAAGCACGTCCTCCTTTTCAATATCAAAAGTAGTACCAATTTAAAGTTCTTAAGCTTTATTTAAAACTCTTAACAAAATAATCAAAGAGTCCTTGGTCTTTTAAGAGCTTATGTCCCAAGAGAAACTCAGCATACCACTGAACACCTATAAATGGGGCGTCAGTGAAGCTCTCAACTCCCTAACACTAACAAGTTTTTCATTACTGGTAATACCGATTAAGGGAATGGTCATTTGCCTTTCTCCTTAAAATAGTCAAGTAGGAAAAGGGCGTTTTCCACATAGTAATTAACAGCTACTGGCAAGGCCTCATCTTTCACAAGGAAATCATCATGGTGCCAGTCTGGTGCATTTTCTTCACCATTTGAGCCAACAAAGGCAAAGACTCCTGGTATTTCCTTTTGATAGGCCGCAAAGTCTTCGCCCCCTGTTGATGGCAGCGTTTCAATCACTTCTGCGAAGGCCTTAGAATTTTCAAAGATAAGTGGTGTGAGCGTCTGGTCATTGTAGGTTACGTAAGGTGAATTGCCCCAAGTAATGTCAACTTGAGCACCAAACTGGTCTGCTGTCGCCCGAACGACCTTTTCAAAGCGGGCAATGACATCTTCA
Source organism: Streptococcus sp. ACS2 (assembly GCF_000525585.1). Classification (NCBI taxonomy): domain Bacteria; kingdom Bacillati; phylum Bacillota; class Bacilli; order Lactobacillales; family Streptococcaceae; genus Streptococcus; species Streptococcus sp. ACS2. The sequence goes on along the minus strand of NZ_JALT01000024.1, from coordinate 66,118 downwards.
CGAACCTTAGGCTCAAAGGTACGAATCGTTCCTTCGAAAAAGCCCGCTGCTGGAAGAACATTCCAAGTATTTCCAACTTCGATATGAGTAACTGACAATACTGCTGATTCAAAGGGCGATACCGTACGAGCAACAATCTGTTGTAAATTGTTGATGATGGTCGTAGTGACCAAGACCGTATCCACACCCAAATCAGGACGGGCAGCATGGGACGAAACACCTTTAACATCAACCCTAAACTGCTCCACACCTGCCATGATAGCTCCCGAACGAAGACCAATCTGACCAGGTTTCAAGTGAGGATTATTGTGATAACCGATGATAGCTGACACACCGTCAAGACCACCCGCTTCAATGACCTGATAGGCCCCTTGGAAATTTTCCTCGGCCGGTTGGAAAATCAAGCGAACAGTCCCCTTAAGCTCGGCTTCTCTTTCTTTTAAAAGCTGAGCAGCTCCGAGAAGAGAGGTCTGGTGAAAATCATGACCACAAGCATGCATGGCCCCATTGTCGCTGGCATAAGGAAGTCCTGTCTTTTCCTTGATCGGTAGGGCATCAATATCAGCACGCAAAGCAATAATCGGATGACCTGACCCAATCTCAGCGATAAGTCCCGTCTTCATGGGATAATTTAAAGGCTCAATACCTAGATTTCTCAAATAGCCTTTCAAAAAGACTGTCGTCTCGTGCTCCTCCTCAGAAACCTCTGGATGTTGGTGAATCTGATGACGTGTCTTTGCTAAATGATCGTAAAATGCTTCTGTCATAATGAACCTCCCTCTCTGATTAGACTTGGTCATTGCTCCTGACTTACTTCAGTTCTCAATCGAATTGATACCATCATACCACCAGAAACAAGGCTTGAAAAATTAAAAAAACTTATGGAATGCCATAAGTTTCACTTATACCCCTAGAAAAGACTGTCGTTATGGGCCTTACAGTATTAAGGGTCATGATAGAGGGAACCTATCATGAGATTGAAAGTTCCTATCGCACTTTAAACCACATAAGGCTACTAGCCAAGATAAGTACGTAAGATTGCTTTTTCCGCTTCGGTCAACGTTCGGTAGGAACCTACAGCTATCCCTTCATCAAGCTTAAACTCTCCAAAAGAAATACGCTTAAGATAGGTTACCTTGACGCCATAAGCCAAAAACATCTTTTTCACTTGATGAAACTTGCCTTCCGAAATCGTAATTCTAGCACAGCTCTTGTCACTCGCAGAACTTAAAACTTCCAGCTGAGCTGATTGACAAATAGTACCATCCTCAAAGACAACACCAGACTCAAAAAATGCAGGTGCATCAGGCCCAAGAACATCATTGACCTCGACATAATAAGTCTTAGCCACATGATAACGTGGGTGAAGCAGGGCAAAGCCCAAAGGCCCATTATTGGTAATTAGCACCAAACCTTCCGTATCTCTATCCAATCGCCCAACAGGATAAAGCCCCTCTCGCTGATCTTCAGGCTTAATCAAATCAATGACTGTTTGGTGTTCCTTGTCCCTACGAGCTGACACTACACCTGCTGGCTTATTCATAAGGTAGTAGACTTCTGGGGCATGCTCCAGTTCCTTACCAGAAACCGTGATGGTTTGAAGACTAGCATCCACATTAAGATTATCTTGTTCAGCCAAGATGCCATCCACGTATACCTGACGGCTACGAATAAGCTTCTTGACTTGATTGCGAGAACCATAGCCCGCCTGTCCTAATAATTTATCTAAACGCATAACCCTATTGTACCACGGATAAGCTTGGTCTAGCAGACTAAAAAAGCCTACCTAACATGGTAGACTTATCCATTATTAACACTTACACATTCACGTGGAAGATATGCCCGACCAAGAAGGTTACAAGCATGGTCAAGAGTCCTACTGTCAAATTACGCAACATAGCTTGTTTAATAGGTGCTTTTCCGAGCTTAGCACTGACATAGCCAGTCAAGAGCAAAGTCAGGGCAACCACAACCACTGTTACAGGAATACGGTAAGGCTCTGGGAACAGCATGATAGCTAGTGCTGGTGGCAAGGAACCAACCGAAAAAGCAAAGAAACTAGATACGGCAGCATGCCATGGATTGGTAATTTCATCCAAGTCCACTCCATATTTTTCCTCAACCAAGACCTTAATAGGATTTTTACTGAAGGCTTGATTGACCTTGACTTCGGCTGCTGTTTCGCAATCCCCCTGACTGAGGAAGGTTTGGTACAAACTCTCTCTAGCTGCTTCAGGTGAGCGATCCAGGAGAGCTTGTTCCTTAGCGATGGCAGCTTCTTCGGTATCTTTTTGCGTTGAGACACTGACATATTCGCCACCGGCCATCGAAAAGGCACCGGCAAAAATCGCTGACAAGGCAGAAATCAAAATAAACCAGATGTTTGATGTCGCACTAGCCACACCGATAACCACTCCCGCAATGGAAATGATTCCATCATTGGCACCTAAAACACCAGCTCTCAAAATATTTAAACGCTCTGCAAAATTCTTATCTTCCAATTTATTTACTCCTTATTTAGAATCATTCTAAAAAATATTATAACAGTTATTTAGAATGATTACAAATAAGAAGGTTGAAAAAGCCAAGATTTCTCTCAGCTTCTTCTCTATTTAAACTTAGGCTGGTGTTACATCCAAGCTCTCATCAATAGCCGCAAGGCGTTCGACAACTTCTTCTTGACTCAAACCATTTTCAGAGACATAACGGTTACGTGGGTGGACACGACATTCATGTGAGCAGCCACGGAGGTATTTGTCTTCATTTTCCTCTGAAGCAAGGATACGACGGTTACAGAATGGGTTACCGCAGTTAACATAGCGTTCACAAGGTGTGCCATCGAACCAATCCTTACCGACAACTATAGGGTCTACATGATTGATATCAACGGCAATACGCTCATCAAAGACATACATCTTACCATCCCAAAGCTCCCCTTGAACCTCTGGATCTTTTCCGTAAGTTACGATACCACCGTGCAATTGGCCAACATCTTTGTAGCCTTCACGGACCATCCAACCTGAGAATTTCTCACAGCGGACACCACCAGTACAGTAAACAACCACGCGCTTGTCCATGAACTCTTCCTTATGGTCGCGAACCCATTGTGGCAATTCACGGAAGTTGCGAATGTCTGGACGAATGGCTCCACGGAAGTGACCAAGGTCATACTCATAGTCGTTACGTGTATCGAGGACAACAGTGTCCTCTTCTAAAAGAGCATCTTTAAACTCTTTTGGTGACAAGTAAGCACCTGTAGTTTCAAGTGGATTGATGTCGCTGTCAAAGTTATCATCCTCTAAACCAAGGTGGACGATTTCCTTCTTGTAACGAACAAACATCTTCTTGAAGGCTTGCTCTTCTTCCTCATCAATCTTGAACCAGAGGTCCTCCATCCCTGGAAGGCTGTGAACATAGTCCATGTATTTTTGAGTGGTCTCATAGTCACCAGAAACCGTTCCATTGATTCCCTCGTCAGCGACCAAGATACGTCCTTTCAAACCGATTGACTTACAGAAAGCCAAGTGGTCAGCCGCAAATTGCTCAGCATTTTCGATGGGAAGGTATTTATAATAAAGCAATACTCGAATAGGTTTTGCCATTGTATGTCCTCTTTCTTTATGAAATATCTATATCTGTTGTTTGATAGTCAAAGTCAACTTATCTATTATAGCGCTATCAAAGAGGACTAAGCAATTGATTTGTTTGGAAGCACATTTTCACAAAAGAAGAAGGCTGAGTGCCAGATGCCTCAACCTGAGTTTCGTAAGATTGTTTTTCAAAAGATAGTATTACAATTTCGCAGCAGCTGCCTCATCTAAGATAAGAGTCACATCTGGATGATGTTGCAAGACACTGGCTGGGACTTCCTCTGTTACTGGACCCTTGACCATCTTGAAAATGGCATCTGCCTTCTTGTCACCATAGGCAAACAAGATAATCTTCTTGGCAGCTATAATGGAAGCAATCCCCATTGAAATAGCCTTTGTAGGGACTTGGTCACGACTGGCAAAGAAACGGCTATTGGCTTCAATGGTGCTGTCAGTCAAGTCGACCACATGGGTTTTACTATCAAAAGGCGTACCTGGCTCATTAAAACCAATGTGCCCATTACTTCCAATTCCTAAGATTTGCAGGTCAATGGCATGGTGCAACAAGATGTCATCGTAGTCCTTAGCCGCCTGCTCCAAATCATCAGCCATACCGTCAGGCAAGAAGCTCTCTTTAAATGGCTTGGCGTCAAAGAGTCGAGCATTCATAAAGGCATGATAGCTCTGCTCATGGTCTGGTGCTAGTCCAACATATTCATCCAAATTAACACTGTAAAGTTCCGAAAAATCCAAGTCGCTTTCAACCATCTCTTGGTAGAGGGCGATAGGTGAACTACCTGTAGCCAACCCCAATGTGTGAGCACCCGCTGCAAGGCTCTCTTTAAGAAGATCAAAGGCAACTTTGCCTCCTTCAAGTTGACTTTTTACAATAATCGTTTTCATTTTTCATACCTCACTGATTGGTATATACCATTTTTATTTATTATCTCTTTTTTTAACCTTTTTGTCAAGCGCTTTCACTCGATAAGTTTAATGACGGTCGCCCTATATCGTGCTATAATAAAAAGGCTGAACATTTTTAAACGAGGAAACCAATGAATACAAACGATTTTGATTTTGAACTGCCAGAGGAACTGATTGCCCAAACCCCATTGGAACAACGTGATGCCTCTAAACTCTTGGTCATTGATCCTATCACCAAGGAGATGACTGATACCCATTTCGACCACATCATTGACCAGCTTAACCCTGGAGATGCCTTGGTCATGAACAATACACGCGTGCTTCCTGCCCGCCTCTACGGTGAAAAACCTGATACACACGGTCATGTAGAATTTCTCCTTTTGAAAAATACCCAAGGTGATCAATGGGAAGTTTTGGCCAAACCAGCCAAACGCCTTAAAGTGGGTGCTAAAGTCAGTTTTGGTGATGGCCGCTTGACTGCCACTGTCACTGAGGAACTGGATCACGGCGGACGTATCGTAGAATTTAGCTACGACGGTATCTTCCTTGAGGTTTTGGAAAGCTTGGGTGAGATGCCACTGCCACCTTATATCCATGAAAAATTGGAAGACCGTGACCGTTACCAAACGGTCTATGCCAAGGAAAATGGCTCTGCCGCTGCTCCAACAGCTGGCCTCCATTTCACTCCTGAATTGCTTAAAAAGATTGAAGCTAAAGGCGTAAAATTGGTCTACCTCACCCTCCACGTTGGACTGGGAACCTTCCGACCTGTTTCTGTCGATAATGTCGACGAGCATGAAATGCACTCAGAGTTTTACACCCTCAGTCAAGAAGCTGCCGATACCCTCAATAGTGTCAAAGCTGCTGGAGGTCGCATTGTTGCAGTAGGAACAACCTCAATCCGAACACTAGAAACAATCGGCAATAAATACGATGGCCAACTCCAAGCTGACTCAGGCTGGACCAATATCTTTATCAAACCAGGCTACCAATTCACAGTCGTAGATGCCTTCTCAACTAACTTCCACCTTCCAAAGTCAACCTTGGTGATGTTGGTCTCAGCCTTTGCTGGTCGTGAATTCGTCCTCGAAGCCTACAAACACGCTGTCCAAGAACGCTACCGCTTCTTCAGTTTCGGAGATGCCATGTTCGTAACACGACGTGCAGAGAAATAATAGTTATTTTGAGACTTCTCTCACTAGGGAAGTCTCTCTTATTGCTCGTCAAATTCAGAAAAAATCCACCAGTTATGAACTGATGGATTATTTTGTCTATTTCTCTGCAAACTGACTATTATACAAATCGTAATAGAAGCCTTTATCAGCAAGAAGGGATTCATGGTTCCCTTGTTCGATGATTTGACCATCTTTAAGGACCAAAATCTTATCTGCCTCTTGGATAGTTGACAGACGGTGAGCGATGACAAAGCTTGTTCGACCCTGCATGAGAGTCTTCATAGCCTTTTGAATCAAGAGTTCCAAACGGGTATCAACTGATGAGGTTGCCTCGTCCAAAATCAAGATTTTAGGATCAGCCAAAAGCGCACGCGCAATGGTCAAAAGTTGCTTTTGTCCCAGTGAAATGTTACTTGATTCCTGGTTCATTTCCATGTTGTAACCGCCAGGTAGCGTACGGATAAAGTGGTCCACATTGGCAGCCTTAGCGGCTTCAACAATTTCTTCATCAGTTGCCTCAAGATTACCAAAGCGGAGATTTTCCTTGATAGTTCCTTCAAAGAGCCAAGCATCCTGAAGCACCATACCAAACTGTTTACGATAATCCTGACGTGATAAGTTACGAATATCATGACCATCAACCGAGATAGAACCAGCCGTCACATCATAGAAACGCATGAGAAGATTGATAATGGTTGATTTTCCGGCACCAGTTGGGCCGACAATAGCGACCATTTCGCCAGGATTGACTTCAAGATTAAAGTCACGAATCAAAGGTTTATCAGCCACATACTGGAAGTCCACATGCTTAAAGCTAACTTGACCAGTCAAATCTCCTTCAAGCACTTCAGTAGCATCATTAGCCTCGTCTGGTTCATCCATGAGTTGGAAAATACGGTCCAAAGAAGACTTAGCACTCTGCAATTGTCCAGCTAACTGAGTCAAGTTCTGAATAGGTTGATTAATCTGCCAAACGTACTGAACAAAGGCCTGCATATTACCAATCGTCAAGCGACCAGCCAAAACTTGCAAACCACCTAGAACAGCGACAATGAGATAGGTCAAGTCAGATAAACCATTAAGTACAGGCATCATGAGGCCTGAAATGAAATTGGCCTTAAAACCTACCTTCTGAAGGTCTTCCGTAATCTCTTTAAAGTCGTCTAAAGATTTATCCTCACGGCCAAAAAGTTTAAGCACATTGAAACCAGTCAGATTTTCCTGAACAAAACCGTTAAGAGTACCTAGAGCATCAGCCTGCTGCTTAAAGTAAGGTTGAGATTTACTCATGATAAAACGGGCACCAAAGAAAGTAATCGGAATAGTGATAACAACCACAGCTCCCAATTGAAGATTAAGGTAAAGCACTGTTCCAATAACTAAGACTAGAGTAAAGACGGCATTAACAATCTGCAAGAATGACTGCTGTAAGGCATTAGATACTGTCTCGACGTCACTGGTAAAGCGTCCCAAAAGGTCCCCAAATTGATGCTTGTCAAAGTATGACACTGAGGTACGATTGATTTTCTCAGTCATCTCATTACGCATATCCTGAACCGTTGCCTGCACGGCATTGGTCATAAAATAGTTGGAATAGTAGGCAGCCAACTCATAAATAAGACCACGCAAGAGATAAACAACTAGAACCAAACCAACATAGGATACATTGATATGGGCGCCTTCTACCCCCTTAATGATATCCAGCGTATTTTTAGTCAACTCTGTAATAGCTAAACCAATGACTACGGGTTCAAGGACACTCATGATGACACTAACAATTTTCAGGAAAATAGCTAGGTAAAGTGGGAAACGATAAGCCTGCAAGTATGACCAAAGACGGCCAAAACTTGAGGAATGAGTTGTTTTCTTTTTATTATTCTTCATTTTGACCTCCTTCTAGTCTTCCGTAAGACTCTTTTGATTCAATTGTGAATTAGCAATTTCACGGTAAATGTCATTGCTTTCCATAAGCTCTTCATGACGGCCACGACCAACGATTTCACCTTCATCCAAAACAATGATTTGATCAGCATCCATGATAGTTCCCACACGTTGGGCTACAATCAGGACTGTTGCATCTTGAGTCACTTCTTTTAGACGACGGCGCAAGGTCGCATCAGTCTTGTAGTCCAAGGCAGAGAAGGAATCATCAAAGATATAAAGATCAGGACGTTTAACCACCGCACGTGCAATTGACAAACGCTGCTTCTGTCCACCAGAAAGGTTGCTACCACCCTCAGCCAAGTGAGAATCATAGCGTTCTTCCTTACTTTCGATAAATTCCTTGGCTTGAGCCACATCAGTAGCTTGATTCAATTCTTCATGACTGGCATTTTCCTTACCATAACGGATATTTTCACCGATAGTCCCTGTAAAGAGTAGGGCTTTTTGTGGAATAAAGCCAATCTTACGACGAAGAGCCTTAAGATTGTAGTCACGGACATCTACACCATCAACAAGAATGCGTCCAAGTGTTACATCATAAAAGCGTGGAATCAACTGTACAAGTGATGATTTTCCTGAACCCGTAGACCCAATAAAGGCAATGGTTTCACCAGGTTTTGCCTTGAAAGAAATGTTGTGTAGGACAGGACTCTCAGTTTCACCAGGATAGGCAAAGGTCACATTGTCAAACTCCAAATAACCCTTAGTCTCGGTTTCTGTCACGCCATCTTCATTTGGATTGATAGAAATCGGCATGTCCATAATTTCCTGCAGACGTTCACTAGACACCGCCGTACGAGGATACATGGTAAAAAGATTAGCTAGGAAGAGGAAGGACAATAGTGCATGGAAGCTGTACTCAATAAAGGCAACCAAGTCACCGATAGCCAAACTTCCAGAGCCTAATGGCTCAAGGGCAAACCAAACAATTGCCACAATCATGGCGATGATGATTTGCACAAAAAGTGGCTCGGTCAAACCAGTCAATTTAAAAAGTTTGTTTGAATTATCCGCATAGACAGCATTTTCAGAAGCGAACTTCTTCTCTTGAAAATCTTCTCTAGCAAAAGCACGGATGACACGAAGTCCAGTCAGATTTTCACGAGCATACTGGTTAATCTTGTCGAGAGTTGCCTGTTGTTTTTCAGAAAGCGGACGCGTTTTTACCGCCACATACCATACTACTACGGCTAGGAAAGGCAAGGAGATTGCCACAATCCAAGCCAAAGATGGACTTGTCGTCAAAATCAAAAAGACACTGGAAACCATCATCAAAGGAGTGATAACCCCTAGCTTAAGAACCTGATCCGCAAACTGCATAAGCACAAAAGCATCTGATGTGATACGAGTCACCAAAGAGGATACCCCAATCTGCTCATACTCGTGGTGGGAATACTCCTGAAGCTTAGCATAAATGTCATTACGCATGACTTGCACCATAGTAGTGGTCAACTTACCAACCGCATAGGACAGAAGTATACGACCAACAATCCCAGTCAAAACTACACCAAACATGACCCAAGCATAAGCGTAAAGCTTATCAACATCACCACGGTTTATTCCCTCATCAATCATTCTGGCAAGAACCGTCGGCAAACCCAAGTTAGCAATAACAAATAAAATGGCCGCCGTAAAATTCATTGCTAGCCACTTAGGATAACGTCTGAGATAAGACCAAATATAAGCCATAAATTTCTCCTTTTCTTTTTAGCATTTACCATGCCTTTAAGATTTTTATAGTTATTTACAACCACTAAAGCCGTAAAAGACACAGAAAAAGGGCGTGACAAGCACGCACATTACCTACATTCTAACAAATGAAAATATTAAAAGTAATAGAAAAAACCAGAGCTTATGCCCTGGTTTTCTTTATTAAGCGACTTGAGTCGTTACCTTATTATTTAAGAGTAACTGAAGCTCCAGCTTCTTCAAGTTTAGCTTTGATTTCTTCAGCTTCAGCTGCAGCAACACCTTCTTTAATAACTGATGGTGCACCGTCAACGATAGCTTTAGCTTCTTTAAGACCTTCGCCTGTGATTTCACGTACAACTTTGATAACGCCAACTTTTTTGTCGCCTGCAGATGTCAATTCAACGTCGAATGAATCTTTAGCAGCACCAGCGTCAGCAGCACCAGCTGCAGCAGCAGCTACAGGAGCAGCAGCAGTTACGCCAAACTCTTCTTCGATAGCTTTTACAAGGTCGTTCAATTCAAGGATTGAAGCTTCTTTAATTTCAGCAATAATGTTTTCAATGTTCAATGCCATTGTGATTTCCTCCAAATGTGTTTTTTAATATAGTGTTTTAAACGTAGCTTAGGCTACGAGTTGTGAAGATGGGCTTATGCAGCACCGTCTTCTTTGCTTTCTGCAACCGCTTTGACAGCGTATGCAACGTTGCGCACTGGCGCTTGAAGTACAGAAAGGAGCATAGAAAGCATACCTTCTTTGTTTGGAAGTGATGCAAGAGCGTTGATTTCTTCGACTGAAGTGAACGCGCCGTCAACAACACCACCTTTGATTTCAAGAGCTTCTGCGTCTTTAGCAAATTCGCTAATAACTTTTGCTGGTGCGATAACATCTTCGTTTGAGAATGCTACTGCAGATGGACCAACAAAAAGTTCTTTAAGGTCTTCAAGACCTGCTTCTTCAGCTGCACGGCTCAAGATAGAGTTTTTGATAACTTTAAATTCAACGCCTGATTCACGAAGATTACGACGAAGAACTGTATCTTGGTCAACTGTAAGTCCACGAGAGTCAACAACAACGATAGATGCTGCTGCTTTCATTTTCTCAGCGACGATAGCAACCTGTTCAGCTTTCTTAGCAATAATAGCTTCACTCATTAGTAGTTTTACCTCCGTTTTTATTTTTGGGCTAGGCACAAAAAAATCGTACCTAAACCTAGACACGAAAGTACAATACGTTCCAAAAAAATAGTTACGTTTTGTGCCTCGGTTGGATGTTTATGAGTTTAACTCCCCAACTGTCTTAGGTCAGTTTTTTCAAACCTTATTTATAATATCATGACCTAAATCAGACGTCAAGAAAAAAATGCAATTTTTTTTATTTTTTTCTCTATCTTTTTTTGAAGACCATAAAACCTCTCAAAATCTAAAGATTTCAAGAGGTTATTTCTAATCATACCTAAGAGCTTCGATAGGATCGAGTTTCGAAGCTTTATTAGCCGGTAGGAGACCAAAGATAATCCCTACAGCTGCTGAGAAGGCTATGCTTCCCATGGCTACACCAAGAGAAACCGTCGCTTTAAGGTCCATGGCATTCCCAATTGGTCCAACAACTAGGGCTGCAAAGCCTAGCCCAATCAAACCTCCCAGAATAGTCAGAACCATCGACTCAATTAAAAACTGTGTCAAGATTTTACGACGTGTAGCACCTAAAGCCTTACGAAGACCAATCTCTCGTGTCCGCTCAGTTACCGAAACCAACATGATGTTCATAACACCGATTCCGCCAACTAATAATGAAATCCCAGCAATAGCTCCGACAACGGTGGTAATGGTTCCAAAGATTGTGTTCACCTGATCTAGGGCCGAACTCATATCTGCTGCCTTATATTCTCCATTGTCATCTTGGGCCAACTGGGTCAAGCGTTTAGCAGCATCCTTAGCAACGCTACTACTATTTTTCACATCGGTCACATGGAAAAAAATCTGGCCAATAGCATCAGTGTTATTTTCAGCCGCTAACTGGGTATTGGCCACAAGAGCTGTTCCAATTTCACCATAGGCACCGATTGCTGTGTCTTTATTCTTATAAACACCAATCACACGATAATCATTGTTCCCAATAGTAACCACTTGGTTAAGGGCATCCCCATTCGTCTCAAAGAGTTTTTTAGCCACCATCTGATCAATGACAATAACTCGTGAAAAGTTTTTATAATCATTGTCTTGCAAGGAACGTCCTGTCAACATTTCTAACTTTTTAGCTTTAAAGTAGCCCTGACTGGCACCTGTGATATTAACATTCTTCACGGTCTTTTTTTGGAGGGAGATAGAGGAAGTTAGGCTGTTAGTCACAAAATAACTATCAATACCAGGCGTCTGCCTAGCCACTTGCTCCAACCAAACTTCTTTAACCGGTTTGGTCGGTTGTGACAAGTCCGCATAGGCAGGATCTAGCTCCTCACCCTTGGCTTCATAGTAGACTTGAACTGTATCCTTGTCACCAGTCACACTATCGGTAACACTCTGACGCATTCCATTTCCTAGCCCCATGATAAGTACTACCGCAGCAACACCAATGATGATTCCCAACATGGTCAGGAAGGACCTCATCTTGTGTGAACGGATAGAACTAAGAGCAAATTTCCAATTTTCCATTCTTACCTCCTAGTCAATCCGAACGCTATCAGTCGTATCCTGGGTAATTTCCCCATCGCGGATGACAATCTTACGTCGGGCATAGTCTGCAATCTCTGGCTCATGGGTAACCATGATGATAGTCTTTCCTTCACGGTTCAGCTGGGTTAAGAGCTCCATAATCTGCATCCCTGTCTTGGTATCAAGAGCACCCGTAGGCTCATCTGCCAAAATGATTGCCGGATCGTTAGACAGTGCACGCGCAATGGCAACCCTCTGCTTCTGTCCACCAGACAGCTCCGATGGTAGGTGATGGCTACGGTCTGACAAGCCAACTTTTTCCAAGAATTGTTGTGCCCTTTGCTTACGTTCACGTGGAGATTTCCCTGCATAAATCAAAGGAAGCTCTACGTTCTTTTGGGCACTTAACTTTGGCAAGAGAAAAAACTGTTGAAAGATAAAGCCAATCTGGTCATTTCTTACCTTGGCCAAACGATTTTCAGAGAGATCAGCCACATCCTCGCCCTCGAGTTGATAGGAACCTGTAGTCGGTTGATCAAGAAGACCGATAATATTCATAAGGGTTGATTTCCCTGATCCAGAAGGGCCCATGATTGCCACAAAGTCCCCTTCTTCTACCGATAAGTCAATCCCCTTAAGGACCTGCAAAGACTCTTGACCATTTTTGAAAGACTTGGTGATGCTCTTTAAAACCATAAGTGCTGGCTTAGTCACTAGACCTCACCTCTTCTCCACTAGTGTCTTTTGATTGTTTGCTATCAGCATCCGTCACATCTTTTAGGGTTTCGCCATCCTTAAAGGATTTATCTGCCTTGGTGATAACTTTTTGACCTTCTTTAAGTCCTGAAGCAATTTCCTGTTGCTTGGCATCCGCATTGCCAAGTTTAACCTTGACTTGCTTAATTTTCTGAGTTTCATCATCGTAAACCCAGACATAGTTGTCAGAGCCTTTCTTGGTCACAGCAGTTACAGGAACCAACAAGGCATCATCATCTTTGGTCACTTCAAGTGATACATTAAAACCTTGCTTCAGTTTTCCGATTGGACTGGTCAATTGAACCTTGTATTCATACTGAGAACCTGACTGACCTGAGTTGCCAGATGTCCCCGTTGACTGGTTGGCATTTTGCTTAGGATAATTGGAAACATAGCTGACCTTCCCTGTCCAAGTTTGGTCTGGGTATACTTTGGAAGTAATCTTGACCTTTTGCCCCACTGAAATATTTGGAATGTCATATTCTGTTAAGGTCCCTTGAATCTCAAATTGGCCTTCACTTGTCACATGAACTAGGGTTTGGCTCTCTTTTGAAGCAGGGTCCACAGAGTCCGCGACTTCTACGACTGTCCCATTAGCATCTGAAACAATGACTGTTTGGTTGAGAACATCTTGTGCCTTTTCTAGCTCTGATGCTGCATTGGCAATGGCATCATTATAATCTTGCAAGGTTTGGTAATTACTTGCCTCGGTTTGCTGACGCTGTTGAGGACTAACGGTAGTTGTCGAATCATCCTCATCCGAATCACTACTTGTTTGTGCTGAAGCCCCAGGAGCCGTCCCATACTGTTGGAAATAATTACGGTCACGAACTGCCTTATTGTAGGCACGACTAGCCGTATCATAAGCCGCTTGCGCTGAGGTGCTATCGTATTGGACCAGTTGCTGACCGACGCTAACTTCCTCACCCACAGAGACTGTTACAGTGGCATTGCGTCCAATGGTATTGTCAAAATAAACATACTGTTCCGACTGAGCCTTCACCATGCCAGTCAGAAGGGTCGACGAGGCTAGCTGCCCCTTAGTTACCTTACTTGCTGTAGGGGACTCAGAAGCCTTATCTTTCTTGCCACCACCTGCAAAAAGGTTAAAGCCTAGGACCAAAAGGACAAGGAAGCCAATTCCTCCAATGATCCAAACTCTTTTTTTATTTTTAAATAACTTTGGACTGATTTTCTTTCGCATATGTCTCTCTTTTCTTTTTTGTATCACATAAATAAAACAATTGTAATACTTTTAACTTTCAGTGTCAATGGTCTTCGCTTACATCCATGACACCATAATGCAGCTTTTGATTGGGCCGAACCTGGCGTTCAAAACCAAGTTCTTCAAAAACGGTATCTCGAAAATGTGCCTTGATGATAATTTTGTCCCGCGCAACACGTTTAGCTTCTTTTAGCCATTCTTCTGTCAGACGGCTACCATTGGCCAGAGGCTTGATAGCCTCTAGATTTTCCGATTCCTTGATAATCTCTGAAAACATAGGATCGGCATAGATGATATCAAAGGAATTGTCAGCTTGAGCCTTCAAAAAAGACAAGCTATCGCTCTTAATAGCTTTAATAGAACGCATGACCTTTTTAAGCTGCTTATCATCCGTCTGATAAGAAGCAAGACCACGAGAAACCACCTGAAAAATCACATCTTGACTCTCAAGGGCAGTCACCTGATTTCCCGCTGTTGCCATCACTAGGCTATCAGAAGCCAGACCCATGGTCGTGTCAAGAATAGTCTTGGGAGACTTACCTAAAAGACTGACTAAAGCGTCATGGGGAGCCTTAATCCTGAGAGCAGCCGTATCTGGATGGAAGGTCAACTCACTAGCATCAGCATTAACAAAAGACAATCTGTCTTTATATAGGAGATAGAAAGGTCCAAAGCGCTCTAAAGATTTTGCCAAAGATAACTTGCGACGAGGCTGGTAGTCAGCTCCTAACTCGTGAGCTAGTTCTTGGGCACGCGCAATCAAGGTCTCGTTTTCCCGTAAAGATGTCGTAATAATCATGTTTCTAGTATAGCAGAATTTAAGTAGTCTAAACCATGGTCTTATCTTTCATTTTTAACTTGTTAGCTTACATTTGTGTAAGAAAAAGCCCCAGCAAGGCTGAGATTCAGAACATAATTAAACTATTTTTAAATATGAAATAGATTTTGCGAACCTAGTCAGCTTAGACCGAGACTTTTGGCAGTGATGAAAACACCTGAAGCAAGTAGTCTCAGGCGTTCGGAAGTTTTGAGACGTTCGGTTCAAAACTTAGTCATGGAACTACGAAGAAGATCGCTGATGTCCGCCATCACCCAAGAAAAGTCTCAAAAGAAAACTGTGTCTTCAATAAAAAAAGTCCCAGCAATGCTGAGACTCAATATTATGATTAGATAGCTTCTGTTGTAAAGCTACGGCTTTCAAGCACACGCACCATGGCATCTGCTGTATCAAGCGCTGTGAAGAGTGGGATTCCTGCTTCAATAGCAGAGCTACGAATTGCTGCTCCATCTTCGTCATAAGTACGTTTGTTACCAACCGTATTGATAATAGCTTGCGCTTTACCTGTACGAACAAGGGCTGGAATGTCGTTGTCGTCATTTTCACCTAATTTGTTAACAAGCGTTGCGTGAACTCCATGTTCATTCAAGAACTTAGCTGTTCCTTCAGTCGCGTAGATACCGTAACCGATAGCATCGAAACGACGAGCCAAATCAAGGGCTTCTTCTTTCGTATCATCATGAATTGTAAAGATGACATTACCAAAGGTTGGCAAATGGAGATAAGAAGCTTCAAAGGCTTTATAGAGGGCTTTTTCAAGAGTCGCATCTGTCCCCATAACTTCACCAGTTGATTTCATTTCAGGTCCAAGGAGACTATCCACCTTAGCCAATTTTGTGAATGAGAAGACTGGTGCTTTAACATGGACATGCTTGCTTTCTGGGTAAAGACCATCTTTGTAACCTTGTTCAGCCAATGATTTACCAAGAATCAAGTTTGTAGCAACTTGTGCCATTGGGATATCAGTCACTTTAGACAAGAATGGTACCGTACGGCTGGCACGTGGGTTAACCTCGATAACATAGACAGTTTCGTCCTTAATAACGAACTGAATGTTCATCATACCAATACAGTTAAGACCGATAGCCAAGCGTTTAGTGTAATCAGCAATAGTCTCTTGGATTTTCTTAGAGAGAGTTTGTGGAGGGTAAACTGCCATTGAGTCCCCTGAGTGAACCCCTGCACGTTCGATGTGTTCCATAATACCTGGAATCAAGACATCCTTACCATCAGAGATGGCATCCACTTCACACTCACGTCCAATGATATAGCTATCAACAAGGACTGGGTGGTCTGGACTTGCCTTAACGGCTGTACGCATGTAAGAACGAAGGTCATCTTCATTTTCAACGATTTCCATGGCACGTCCACCCAAAACGTATGATGGACGAACAAGAACTGGGAAGCCAATCTTACGAGCTGCTTCAACCGCTTCTTCTTCATTTGTCGCTGTTTGTCCTGGTGGTTGTGGGATATCGAGGTCTTTAAGGGCTTGTTCAAAAAGGTCACGGTCTTCGGCACGGTCAAGGTCAGCAACCTGTGTACCCAAGATTTTCACACCAGCTTTAGACAATGGCTCTGCCAAGTTGATGGCTGTTTGTCCACCAAACTGAACCACGACCCCCTTAGGTTGTTCCAATTCGATAACGTTCATCACGTCTTCGAAGGTCAATGGTTCGAAGTAAAGTTTATCTGAAACTGAGAAGTCTGTTGAAACCGTCTCAGGGTTAGAGTTCATGATGATGGCTTCGTAACCTGCAGCCTGGATAGCTTTCACAGAGTGAACTGTCGCATAGTCGAACTCAACCCCTTGTCCGATACGGATAGGTCCCGAACCAAGAACGATAACAGATTCTTTATCAGATTTGATTGATTCATTTTCCCACTCGTAAGTTGAGTAGAAATATGGTGTTGATGACTCGAACTCAGCCGCACAGGTATCAACCATCTTGTAAACAGGAACAATATTATTTTCCAAACGTGTCGCACGAACTTGGTCGGCTGTTTGATTCCAAAGATCAGCAATCTTACGATCAGAGAAACCGTTACGTTTAGCTTCTTTCAGAACATCAACATCGCCTACGTGAGTAGCCAATTCTTGTTCCAATTCAAAGATATGGAGCAATTTGTCAAGGAAGAAGATATCAATCTTAGTCAACTCTGACAATTCTTCAATAGTGTATCCACGACGGATGGCTTCAGAAAGGTAGAAGAGACGGTCGTCTTGAGCTTTGACAATCTTTTCAACCAAGGCATCGTCTGTGACATCCGCAAGCTCAGACATTTCATTGTGGTAAACACCGATTTCAAGTGAACGGCAGGCTTTAAGAAGTGACTCTTCGATGTTACGACCGATAGCCATAACTTCACCTGTTGCTTTCATCTGAGTACCAAGGCGACGTTCACCATGTTCAAATTTATCAAATGGGAAACGTGGAATCTTAGCAACCACATAGTCAAGAGCTGGTTCAAACATGGCATAAGTTGTACCAGTGACTGGGTTAATCATTTCATCAAGTGTCAAACCAACAGCGATCTTGGCTGCCAATTTGGCAATTGGGTAACCAGTTGCTTTTGAGGCAAGGGCTGATGAACGTGATACACGAGGGTTTACTTCGATAACATAGTACTTGAAGCTATTAGGGTCAAGAGCCAACTGTACGTTACATCCACCCTCAATTTTAAGGGCACGGATAATCTTCAAGCTGGCATCACGAAGCATTTGGTTTTCAATATCTGACAAGGTTTGCGTTGGGGCAAATACGATTGAGTCCCCTGTGTGGATACCCACTGGGTCGAAGTTTTCCATGTTACATACCACAAGAGCATTGTCTGCGGCATCACGCATAACTTCGTATTCTATTTCCTTGAAACCAGCGATAGAACGCTCAATCAAACATTGTGTTACTGGTGACAATTTCAAGCCATTTTCAGCGATTTCACGAAGTTCTTCTTCGTTGGCACACATACCACCACCAGTACCACCAAGGGTAAAGGCAGGACGCACGATAACTGGGTAACCAATTTCTGTCGCAAAGGCAACTGCTTCTTCAACCGTATTGACGATTTCAGATTCTGGAATAGGTTGTTCCAAATCTTCCATCAATTGTTTGAAGAGGTCACGGTCTTCGGCTTGGTCAATGGCAGACAATTTTGTTCCCAAAAGCTCTACTCCAAGCTCTTCAAGAATACCAGCTTTTGACAATTCCATTGCCATGTTCAAACCAGTTTGTCCCCCAAGTGTTGGCAAGAGAGCATCAGGACGCTCTTTACGAAGAATACGTGTAACAAATTCAAGCGTAATTGGTTCAATGTAAACCTTGTCTGCGATTTCTTTATCAGTCATGATTGTCGCAGGGTTAGAGTTGACAAGGACAACACTGTAACCTTCTTCTTTCAAGGCCAAGCAGGCTTGTGTACCAGCGTAGTCGAACTCAGCAGCCTGACCAATGATGATAGGACCAGACCCGATAACCATAATTTTTTTAATATCAGAACGTTTAGGCATAATTTATGATACAAAGCCCGTTAAGGACCCAGTGAAAATAGGAAACGTGACGACGCCTAAGCGTCTAGTCACCGTTTATCTTTTTCACACAGTCCTTAGGGCATGTTCACTTCCGTGAACCTGTATCTTCTCCTTTCTATTTGACAACTCTCTGGTTGTCATTAAATAAGGTAGTAGACTGGGGCGAACAAGAGTCACACCCCACTATAGTCACTAGACAGTTGCAATTAACGACGTGCTTTTTCAGCTTGGAAAGCATCAATCAATTCCAAGAACTCATCAAAGAGATAGCTAGCATCGTGTGGACCAGGTGCTGCATCTGGGTGGAATTGCACTGAGAATGCAGGGAAGTCACGGTGACGAACACCTTCAACTGACTTATCGTTAATTTCTTCGTGTGTTACCATGAGGCAATCTGGAAGTGACTCACGGTCAATGGCATAACCATGGTTTTGGCTTGTAAAATCAACACGACCAGTCGCAATTTCACGAACCGCGTGGTTAAATCCACGGTGACCAAACTTCATCTTGTAGGCCTTGGCACCATTAGCCAAACTAAACAACTGGTGACCCATACAAATACCAAAGATTGGAATTTTACCTTGGATGCCACGAATCATATCAAGTGCGTACGGTACATCTTCAGGGTTACCTGGACCATTTGACAACATCACACCATCTGGATTGAGGTGGAGAATTTCTTCAGCAGTGATATCATGTGGCACAACAGTCACGTTACAATCACGTTTTGAAAACTCACGCAAGATAGAGTGCTTGAGACCAAAGTCAACCAAAACGATATTTTTACCAACACCCGGTGCTGGGTAAGCTGTCTTAGTTGATACCTGCTCAATATTGTTGGTTGGCAAAACAGTCGCACGCAATTGATCTTGCAAGTGCTCAATACTGTCACCAGGGCTGGCCAAAGTGGCTTTCATGGTACCGTGTTGACGGATAATTTTAGTCAAGGCACGTGTATCAATACCAGAGATACCAGGGATGTTTTTCGCCTTCAAAAACTCATCCAAGGTCATTTGGTTACGCCAGTTGCTGGCACGACGGCTAGCCTCTGACACAACGACACCCTTAGTCGTTGGCTTAATTGACTCATAGTCGTCACGGTTAACACCGTAGTTACCAACAAGTGGATAAGTAAAAGTCAAAATTTGACCATTATAAGACTGGTCTGTGATAGATTCTTGATAACCTGTCATACCAGTATTAAAGACGATTTCACCCGTCACATCCACATCAGCACCGAAGGCCTGACCTTCAAAAATAGTGCCGTCTTCCAAAATAAGTAAACGTTTTGCCATTATAGTAAATTGTTCCTTTCACTAAGATACAAAGGGCGTTAAAATCTGAATGAAAATCAAATCTGACAGAGAAGCTCCAGCCTCTAGGAAGATTTGTCTCTTTTCAAAGATTTAGCCCATGTTCTTTTTCGTCTGATTCTCTCAGGAATCGATTAACGTTGTTTACGCTTTGCCATTTAAAATAGCTTCAATAATTGCCATACGGACAAAGACCCCGTTTTGCATCTGAGCAACGATACGAGCCTTAGGCGCCTCAACCAGACTATCAGCAATCTCCACATCACGATTAACCGGAGCAGGGTGCATGATAATCGCCTGATCAGCTAACTTGGCATAACGTTCTTCAGTCAAACCATAGAGAGCATGGTAGTCTTCTTTTGAAAATCCTTTGTCATCCCCATGACGCTCGTGCTGAACACGAAGCAACATGAGAACATCCAAGTCCTCAATGACGTCGTCAATGGCCACATGCTGACCATAAACATCAAACTCATTCGAGTACCACTCTGCCGGACCAGCAAAATAAAGCTGAGCACCCAAACGCTTGAGAATCTGCATATTTGACTTAGCGACACGCGAATGCGTAATGTCACCTGCAATACAAATCTTAAGATTTTCAAAGGTTCCGAACTCTTCGTAAATGGTCATCAAGTCAAGCAAACACTGACTTGGGTGTTGCCCTGAACCATCACCACCATTGACAATAGAGGTCTGGATGGTCCTACTATCAATCAACTGCTTGTAGTAATCGACTTCCGAGTGGCGGACCACACAGATGTCAACGCCCAAAGCAGACATGGTTAAGATCGTATCATAGAGGGTCTCACCCTTGTTCACCGAGCTAGTTCCAGCATCGAACTCAATCACATCCAGGCCAAGTTTTTTCTCCGCCACTTCGAAGGACTTGTGCGTTCGTGTTGAATTTTCAAAAAAGAGATTGGCAGCGAAATACTGTCGATCCAGCTGGAAATCAGCTCTGCCATTTTTAAAATCTCCACCTCGACGAATCAGGCCCAAGACCTCTTCATTCGTGAGGGTTTCCATTGTCACCAAATGTTTCAGTGACACTTTTCCATCTGCAATCGCCATAGTTTTTCCTTTTAAATTGATTGACTATTCTTTGCTACCTTTTTTAGGATCTGGCAAGATTTGGTAAAGCAAGATACCAAGAATGGTTGAACTTGCCACACCCGTAATTTGAAGACCACCAAGGTCAATCATCAAACCACCGATACCAGATACCAAGATAACACTAGCAATCAAGAGATTCTTTTTATTATCAAAATCAATCTTATGTTCAACTAAAATTTTCAAACCGCTAGCAGCGATAACCCCAAAGAGGGCAATAGATAATCCACCCAATACAGGAGTTGGAATAGAATGCAAGAGTGCTGATAGCTTACCAATAAAGCTCATCAAGACCGCAATCACTGCTGCGCCCGCAATAACGTAAACTGAGTAGACCTTACTGAGGGCCATAACCCCAATATTTTCACCATAAGAAGTTACCGGAGGAGCTCCAAAGAAACCAGCGATAATCTGTGCCAAACCATCACCAGTAAGGGTGTGGTCAAGTCCTGGATCTTTGAAGTAATCACGCTCAGTCAAACTGTTTAGAACCATGACGTGACCAAAGTGTTCAGTCATCGTCACAAAGGCAATCGGAGCCATGGTCAAAATCGCACTTGGATAAAGCTTAAAACTATAATCCACAAATGGAATGTCAAAGTTGGGAACTTGAATCCAATGTGCCGCAGCTACCTCTGAGAAATTGATAAAACTATGTCCTGTCAGCAAACCAAGAACCGCTGAGAAAATATAGCCCACAACTAAACCAAGCAAAATTGGGATGACACCGACAATCTTCTTGCCATACATGTTAAAGAGGATAACCGCAAAGAGGGTCACCATCGAAATCAATAGAGCATAGATACTATAGCTTTTATTTAAAGTTGTCGCATCATTGACTGCATTGGCTGCAAGGTTCAAACCAATCACCATGATAATGGGACCAACCACGATTGGTGGAAGGACCTTATCAATCCAGTCTTTACCCGCATACTTAACAATCAGAGCCACAAGCAAGTAAACCAAACCACCTGCCATGGCACCTTGAGCCACTGCCGCAATGCCATCAGTCTTCATAAGTGTCTGCATAGCCGCAATATAGGCAAAACTAGACCCCATGTAAGCTGGAATTTTGTACTTGGTCACCGTCAAGTGAGCCAAAGTTCCCAAACCAGATGAGAAAAGAGCAATAGCGGGATCAATCCCAACCAAAATCGGCACAAGCACCGTCGCACCAAACATGGCAAACAAGTGCTGGAATGACAAACCAACCAATAAACCAGGTTTTGGCATATCATTCACATCATATTTTACGTTATTCACGATATCAAAGGACTCCTTAAAACAAGATACAAAGCCCGTATAAAGCCTAAAGCAAAAATAGGAAATATGATGACGGAGCGCCAGCTCCTAAGAATATTTATCTTTTTTGCACAAGGCTTAGGGCGTGTTCAATTAACAAGATACAAAGGGCATATTACCCTATCCGTCAGTCAACTTAGCTTGGATCAATAATGTTGACGCTATCTTTGCCATCAACTTCTGCGACCAAAACTTCGATTTCTTCTGACTCACTAGTTGGGATATTTTTACCAACATAGTCCGCACGGATTGGCAATTCACGGTGACCACGGTCAACCAAGACAGCCAAACCAACACGCGCTGGACGTCCATGGCTAACGATATTATCAATAGCTGCACGAATCGTACGACCTGTGTAAAGCACATCATCCACAAGGATAACATCTGTACCATCAATTTCAATAGGGAAAACAGATGTGTCTTGTTCAGCCTTAACATCATCACGGAAAGCTTTAGTGTCAAGCTCAATCAATGGCACATCAAGGTTTTCCAACTGTTTCAAGCGCTCCTGGATACGCTGTGCAATATAAACACCACGTGTCTTAATACCAGCCAAGACAATCTTGTCGAGATTTTTGTTACGCTCAATAATCTCATAAGTGATACGTGTAATGGCACGTTTCATGGTTACGTCATCGACGATCTCTTTTTTCTTCATAAAAAGAACCTTTCTAAATACAAAAAAATCCCCTCGAAAACAAGGAGATACACAAAAATATGAGTACAGTTCACCCGTACACTTCTCATGGCTCCTTGCCTGCCTCTCTGGACAGTGATTAAAGGACTTATTTAATTAGGTAAATTATAGCAAATTTCAGACTCTTTTACAAGGAAAAAACGGACGCCCCTCCCAAGAAAGACTATCCGTTTAATAACTGTTACGCTTCTCTCAACTTCTCCAAGGTTTCCTTGAAAATAGCAGGTTCTTCCGCTGTAAATTCGACCAATTCTCCAGTCGTAGGATGTGTGAAACCGAGAGTCTTAGCATGTAGAAATTGTCCATGGCCCTTGAGGGTCTTACGTGGACCATAAAGAGGATCTCCCGCCACCGGGTGACCGATATAAGCCATGTGCACACGAATCTGGTGCGTGCGACCTGTCTCCAGCTGCAACTCTACCAAAGTATAGTTGCCAAAACGTTCAAGAACGGTAAATCGTGTAACTGCAGGTTTTCCTTTAGCTGTAACTGCCTGCTTCTTGCGATCCTTGTCCGAACGCCCAATCGGAGCCTCAATCACGCCTCGATCATTAGGTAGATTGCCATGCACGATAGCCACATACTTACGAAGGGACTTCTTATCCTTAAGCTCAGCCGCCAAAGCATTGTGAGCCTTATCATTCTTAGCAATCATAAGGAGACCAGACGTGTCCTTGTCAATACGGTGAACAATTCCTGGACGAACCACACCATTGATAGACGAGAGGTCCTTGACATGGTACATCAGAGCATTGACCAAGGTACCAGACGTGTGACCAGCTGATGGATGGACAACCATGCCTTGAGGTTTGTTGACTACTGCCACATCCGCATCTTCGTAGATAATATCCAAAGGAATATCTTCAGCCTTGTATTCCAAGACCTCTTCTTCTGGCAATTCATAGGTGATGACATCACCCTCTTTAACCGCATACTTGGCCTTTGCCGACTTACCATTAACCAAGACCGTTCCAGCCTTAATCGCTTCATTGGCCTGACTACGTGACAATTCTGTCAAATCTGCCAAAGCCTTGTCCAGACGGTTTCCCGCCTCTTTAATGATGACTTCCATTTTCCTCTTTCCATAAGATTAAAATCAAGAGCAGTACCCCCACCGTTAGATAGGAGTCTGCCACATTAAATATTGCAAAATCAATAAAATCAAGCTGAACCATATCAACCACGTAACCCAAGTGCACACGGTCAATAAAGTTACCAATACCACCTGAGATAATCAAAACCAAAGATAGCACCAACCAAAGACTCTTCTGGTAATTTTTAACCAGATAAACCAGAGCCGCACCAATCACTAGAACCGTCAAAATCACAAAGAAATATTTCTGATCCTGTAAAATCGAAAAGGCAGCACCACGGTTCTGTAGATAGGTCAAGCTGAAAAGTCCAGGAATAGCCTTGATAACTTGGTTAAGGGCAATATTTGCCACAACCCAATGCTTAACCCACTGATCCAAACCAATCAGAGCCAAGATAGCCAAAGGAATCGCAACCTTACGCATAAGTCCTCCTATGGTTTGTATGTATCAAAGTAGTCAAACATAACATTGACAAACTTAAGAGCACAAGATGACAAGTTAATCCCCTTACGACGGACATAAACCATCTTGTTATCCAAATTATCCTCAAGCGGAATAACCGTAATCCCGTTCACACTTTGTGCATCCAAGAAACCAGATCCCGTCGCATAAGCATCCGTACGTTCCAAGATACCGTTCAAAGTCGCACGGTCTGTCACGTTAAACATCAGAGACGAATCTGATGTATCCACGAAGTTTTCAGAATAGTAAAGGTACTCGTCCTTCTCCTGAGTGAAACGTACTGTAGGCAAGGCCGCCAAATCCTCCATAACAAGACTTTCTTTTTTAGCCAGAGGATGCCCCTTACGGAGATAAATGTGCGTTTTAAACGGAATCAAATCAATAGCCTCAAGCCCAAGCTTGTCCATATTTTGATGGATTCCCTTACTATTTTGACGGTTCAAATAGATAATCCCAATCTCACTGTGCCCCTTGGCTACCTCATCCAAAATCTGAATGGTCGTAGACTCAAAGATACGAAAATCCTTGTAATCAGGGTAACGCTCTGAAAAAGTCGTGATCAAAGGTGGCAAAAAGTCATAGTGCTGACTGGCAATTGAAAACTGGTTGCCCTTTTCAGAAGCATTGAGATAGCGATTTTCAAAACTATCAAAACTGCGTACCACCTCAAGCGCACGCTCGTAAAAAGTCATGCCCTGACTGGTCAAGACAGCCCCCGTCGTTGTACGGGTGAAAATTTGGAAATTCAGCTCCTGCTCCAAATCCTTGATAGCCACCGAAAGGCTAGGCTGACTCACAAAGAGCTTGCTGGCTGCCTCGCGGAAGGTTCCGCTATTGGCAATGGCTACGACATAACGTAGTTGTTGTATGTTCATGTGTGACACTTCTTTCTTGAAAAATCAATCATTTCTATTATACCAGATTTTATCCTCTTTTGTTGATACTAAAAAGCCCAGGCAACCCTGAGCTTGAATTAATTAAAATGTAGTCTTATTCGTCTGATTTGTCTGTCAAGAAGTACTCGTTTTCACGTTTGTCATAGTCGAAGGTCAAACGAACAGCATCTACCTTTCCACTTTCTGGATTATAATCACGGTAGCTAAGACTGACTGACTGAGTGAGATCGCCTTGTTCAGTTTGTGTCATTTCATGATAAGTGAAGCTAGCCTCTGGGTGTTTTTCAACCACCTCAGAAAGTCGTGTCCCCTTGAGCAAATCAGCTTGTGTACCTACAGACAACTTTTCATAGTCATCTTTTGTCCAGTTGCTATGATAGTCATCAACTTCTTTGACCTTATCATAGTCGAAGGTTGCTGAGGCAGATTTCAAAACATAAACATCGTCTTTTTTCTCAAAAGTCAAACGAACATAGTTGTTTCCATCTGTGTTTTCTTTTCTATAGGTGAGGTCTAGTAAATCTGGTTTATCTTCCTCGTAAGCATCACTATACTCGGCATCAGTCGCCTTACCGTGAGTATCCAAGACCTCGTCCAATGTCAAAGTACCAACCTTCAACTCCTTAAACTGATCCTCAGTCCAGTCAAACTTATAATTCTCATCGATGTACAGATAAGCTCTATCGTGACCATCACTTTGGAACTGCTCAGCATGGTTCATGACAAATTTCACTGCTTGATAGCCTGCTCCAGCAAGCGAAGTCATGAAGAAGATGATTGACATGACTAGGGCAATAATAGAAAGTGCCTTGCGTGTCGACTTCAGACTCAAAACCAAAGTCACAATAGCTAGAATGATAAGGAAGAAAGCAAGGAAAGTAAAGACAAAACCGAAAGGAAGCGTCCAAGACAAAATGACGAATAGAATCCCCAAAACTAGGATAATAATCGGCAAAGCAATATTAACAAAAGCATTATTCTTGGTTACTTTTGGTTTGTAATAAGGGTTTTCCAAAGGTATCTGACTTGCCTTTGGAGTTTCTTTTTCTTGCTCTTTCTCCATATTCAACTCAGGCATTGGCTTAGGAGCTTCCTCCTCTAATGCCACCTGAGCCTCTTCTGGTTGCGTATCTGCTACTGAGTCAGCTGTCACCTCTTCAGTAGCTTCAGAACTATCCACCTGCTTAGCCTCAACCTGCTCAGACACTTGGGCACTTGGTTCCTCCGAAGCAATGACAAAACCCTCTTTCTTAGCTTCCATAAACTCCTCAGGACTTGGTTTACGTCCATTGACGTCCTCAAAGTGACGCACCCATTCTTCTCTAGTTGCCATAGCTGACTCCTTTATCTCTTTTTCTTTATTTTATCATACTTTAATCTCGTCTTATGAAAATAAAATCGGATATAAGAGAGAATTTTTTGAGACTACCTTAGGTGCTTAAGTGACAAGCCATCTCATGAAAATGGATGGAAGAAGAAAAGAAACTGCACCCAAAAGTTAGATTTTCTCTATCACACTTTTTGGGGGCAGTTCACATTATGGTTTATTTATTACTCATCAGAAAACATCAATTCATCTATCTTTTCTCTATCTTCAGCAATACCCTTATATGACTCGATTGTATTACTAAGGAATTCCATACTTACCTCGTAATCTCCTTCATATAAATATATTTGAGCACCTAATGTTTCAAGACTTTCTAGGAGGGTCCTCATTTTTATCAATTCCTCTAAATCTAGATAATTACATTCTAATAAAACTTCTCCCTTTTGAATCCTATTTTTTATCTCACTAATTGGTATAGTCATAAAGTTTCTTACCAATTTACAAGCTTCAAAAATATTATTTGACATTTTTACTTTTGAGTAGATTACTGACATAACTTCATCCTTTAGAAATCTTGCACATATATACAGTCTAGTATTAGTAAGACTAGTTTTTTATATTTAAATGTATAGCTATGTATCTAGTCTTTTTTAATCTCCAAACTAAGCTTATAAAAACTATAAAGGCTATAAGCAATTGCAATGATTCCCAAGAAACCAAAGTATACATTATCCTTTAAACTCTTCAGATAAATGCCAATTATTATAAAGAGAAAGGTATTGATCAAAATGACTAATCTTTTATTTTCTATCTTGCCTATTTTAAGTACCAATAGTCTAATGATAAGTATCGATGGAGAGAATAAAACGGCAATGATTGTAAGTAAAATATTTTTTCTGCTAATTAAATTAGCTTTAATGCCTTTTTGAGATTCTTTTTCAATATTCATCTCTTTAAATAATAGTTCCAGTGAAACATTATCAGGTTCACTTTTTCCTAATTCCCATTTAGAAATCGTCTGACGAGTAACAAATACTTTATCTGCAAGTTCTTGCTGAGTCATACCTGTTTTAGTTCTATATTCTTTAATCAACGTAGCAATGTCCATTTTAATACCCCTAGCTTATTTCTATTCTTCGATAAAAGGCTCTATCAACAAAATTGCTATTAATATTATATAGAGAGGAAGTTTATAAATAAAGTAAGTAGCAACGAGTAATAGAAACAATAACATTCTCGTAACCCACGGATATTTGTTTGATAAACTGACCAATAAATTAACTAAAGGTTTCAGTATCAACCCCATTAATCCAAAAGCAAGCACCCATATAAAATTAGTTTTGTTTTTCTTAATAAATTGTAACATTAAGAATACCTCCTCAGATTTGTTACTTTAAATTTATCAAGACCCATGACTAAAAGCACGCAACGAATAGTAAAATATGCGCAACGTCCTTAGAAACTAGGATGCAACGCTCCAAGTCATTACGCAACGAGGAGAATATTACCTCTTAAAAGTACGAAATGGCAGTACATTAGAATCTAAAGACAGTGAAATTTTATAATAATTAAGCTGTACTATTTTAAAGTCTATATTTTCATAAACTTTTGTTTGTCTTCGAGACCAAAACGTTGGACTACGACCTTCATATTTTTGAAGCTTCTACTTTTGTAGTTACACTTTCATTAACTTTAATCATCTTTATTACGTTTCCATCAATCTTATAATTAACTTCAAAACCTGTTGGTCTTCTCTATGCACCTTACCCCTGCATCCTCCTATACTCCTTCGACTTCTCGCCATACCAGTCCTTAGCTGAGTAGCCAAACTGCTCTCTATATCGCTCGGAGTATTTGAAGAGGTAATAGCCTCGTAGCAAATCAATGGAAAAGACATAAGTCGCAAAGACAAAAATAGCAGGCATTAGGGGCATCAAAACTGCATCAATACTCCCTCTGATGTCGCTCCCGGTAGAGCGGTCAAACAGTACCAGTCCAGCTGTAATCCCCGTTCCTCCTAAAAAGACCAAGCCATCTGAAATTTTTTCGGTTACAAGAGCTACCATAGGGCTAAACTCTGTCTGATTTTGAACGGCTTCTCTCAGTTTACGGGGAACCGTTCGAATCAAATAATAAATGGACAGAAGAAACATAGCCCCCGATAGTATACTGACAATATTTCGTCGTGTCATCATCATTATACCAGCACATACTGTAAAGATAGCGAGTAAGACGACCATATAAAAGTAGGTGCAGAATTTTAGTTTCATCGGGCTTCTTCTGTACTTTATTGAAAAGAAAAGATAGATCAGATACATGACTACATACAAGAGAATGACTGGCCACTGAATCCAAGAAAATGTTGGATTTTGATCAACTGTCAATCCTTTTATAAACATGGGCATAGCAATGGAGAAGAAATAAATAACAATTGAAGTGATTAACAAGCCAATAAATCGTTTCCAGCTTCCTTTTTGATTGAGCTTTTCTACGGTCTCCTTAGTGACAAGAGACTGACTTTGCTCGAATGTATAATTTAAGAATTTCAATAGCTTTCTCCTTTTATCAAGAAAAAAAAGGAAGGTTTCCCCTCCTGTCCCTTAATTAATCCTCATCTGGACCTGATTTATAAGTAAGGTAGAATGTATCTTCACCTTCTTTGGTATCAAATGACAAGTAAACACTCTTGAGTTTGCCATCTTCAGCCTTATAATCACTATAAGAAATAGTCATTTCTTTTTTGAATTCACCTTGACGAGATGTTGAAATCGTGTATTCTGCACTTGAAGCTTTAGGGTGATCCTTAACGACATCTTCAAGTTTTGTACCGTTTGATGGATCAGTGTAATCCCCCTTATTGAGAGCATCAAACTGTTCTTTTGTCCAGTCAGCTTTATAAGACTTATCAACTTCTACCTTATCTTGAGGGAATCTACCTGAAGCATATGACAAGATAAATGTACCATCATATTGTTTCGTAAAGGTTAGGTAAACACTTTCACCATAGTCTTTACCAGAGTAGTTCAACTTCATCTCATCGCCAGAGATTTGTGCATCAGAAGCCTTACCATAAGTCTTGATGATAGACTTAACGGTATCTTTACCGACTTTCAATTTCTGGAACTTAGATTCATTCCAGTCAAATTTAGCATTTTTGTCAATGTAATCGTTGACGTCAGTGCTATCACCTTTTGAATCAGATTTAGAGTCAGATTTTGAATCGCTGTCATCATTTTTCTTGTCAGCATCATCGTCTTTATCAGCAACTTTTGATGTCTTGCTTGAGCTTGTGTTATCACTAGCGTTTTGAGAGATTTGGAAAATCAAACCACCAATAGACACAAAGAGCATGAGACCAGCAACACCTGTTGCAATGATTGAAAGCAATTTCTTGCTTGATTTAAGGCTAAAGACAAGTGAAACAACTGCCACCGCAACTGCGAGGACTGTCAAGATGATGAAGAGCCAAGCAGGACCTACAAACCATGCCAAGACTGCAAAGATTACTGAAAGTGCAATCGCAACGATTGGCAAGATAAGATTGAAAAGAGGTTTATCTGCTGAGCCAGCTGCTGCTGGATTAGGAACTGTTCCAAATCCTTGAGCTGATGAGATAGGTGCCTTTTCAAACATGCTTGAATCAAATTGTGGTGTTGGTTGTTGCACAGGTGCTTCTGAGAAAGCTTCTGCACCAAATGGTGATTCACTGCTTGCTTGTTCTGCGACGGCATCCTCAGCTGTTTCAGCTACATCTGCGATGTCATCTTGTTCTGTGACTTCTTCAGTAGCAACTGGTTCTGGAGCTACTTCTTCAGCGACAGGTTCATTAGCTGGTGCTTCTACAGATGCTGCTTGAGCAGCCAAAGCACTTGTATCAAAGTCAGCTGCTTTAGCATCCAAAAATTCTTGGGGGCTAGGCTTACGCCCGTGTACCGACTCAAAGAGTTCAGCCCATTCTGCTTTAGTTGACATAAAAATCTCCTTTTTTCAAGAAATCCAAACAAGAGGCCCCTTCAGCTTAGCGAAGTTTTCTATAGTTAGAATTTAGACACCTATCTCTGATAAGAGCAAGTAGCATGCGTCCTTCCAAAAGTCAGCCCTCACTTTTTAGCCTGAGGCAACCTTTCCCTATATCTAGTCCCATGTTCATTTTCTTGTTGATAGTTCCATTCTACCATATTTAAAGACCTCTGTTAACCGTTTCCCAAAAGGTTTTTTTCTGCTACAATAGTAGGTATAATGCACCAAAGGAGTTATATATGAAAAACATTAAAAAGTACATTCCATTAATTATTGTACTTGTTATCGCAGGCCTAGGTTTTGCCTTTCGTGAGAACATCGCACGCGTCGTTCGTGGAGATGCTTATGTTGATAATAAGATATTCACTAAACAATTAGAAAAAGCCCAAAAATCTGGAAAAGATGCCTTTCCACAGTTGTCTGACAAGGTCGGTAAGGACGAAGCTGAAGTTATCCTCCACACTTCAAAGGGTGATATCACAGTCAAACTCTTCCCTACACTTGCTCCAAAGGCTTCTGAAAACTTCTTGAAACATGCCAAGGACAAATACTATGATGGTCTTACCTTCCACCGTGTCATCAAGGACTTCATGATTCAAAGTGGTGACCCTAAGGGTGACGGTACTGGCGGAGAATCTATCTGGAAGAAAGGTTTCGCTGTTGAGCCTACACCATTCCTCTACAACATCCGTGGCGCACTTGCTATGGCCAATACTGGTGCTAAGAATTCAAATGGCAGCCAATTCTACATTGTTCAAAACAAGGACGATCAAAGCAAGCAACTAGGAAATGCTGGCTATCCAAAACCTATCATTGACGCCTACAAAAAAGGTGGTTACCCAGCTGGTGATACCAAATATACTGTCTTTGGACAAGTCATCAAAGGCATGGATGTCGTTGATACCATTGCAAACCTTGAAGTCGATGACAACAGCAAACCAAAAGAAAATGTAACGGTTAATTCCGTTGAAGTTGTGAAAGACTACAAATTCAAATAAACAAAAATCCGAGAAGTTGATTCTCGGATTTCTTTTTTATTTAACAGCAGTGAGGAGATAGTCGCCAGTGTTAACACGAGCTTCTTTAGTCGTTAAGACATCATTAAAGTCAGCTGTATTGGTCACAATGACTGGCGTGATAACTGGTAATTTAGCATCTCGGATAGTTGCTAGGTCAAATTCTATAAGTTTCTGTCCTGCTTCTACGACTTCACCTGCTTCCACATAGGTCTTGAAACCTTTACCAGCAAGAGAAACAGTGTCCATACCAATATGAATGAGAAGCTCTGCACCATTTTCAGTTGTCAAACCAATCGCATGACCAGTAGGGAAGACTAAATTAACAGTTGCCTTAGCTGGTGCGACAACTACCCCATCAGTAGGGTCAATAGCGATACCTTTACCCATAGCTCCTGAGGCAAAGACTTGGTCAGGAACTTGGTCAAGTGGGACAACATTCCCGATAAGTGGGCTTGCAATAATTTCTTGTTGAATTTCCTTAGGAGCGGGTGCAGCTTCTTCAGCTTTTTCCTCAACCTTAGCTGCCCCACCACCGTATAGATTTGGTACTCGGACAAAAAGTTGGATGAGGAAGGCAAGAACACCACCCACAATGGCAATAATAATGGCAAAGATAACTTTAGAAAGGTTACCGTCAGGCCCAATAAGGCTTGGGAAGACAAAGACACCCAGACCACCTATTGAATACGTCTTAATATCTAGGGCCATCATGGCAGCCCCCATAAGTCCTGAAACACCACATGAAATGTAGAATGGCGTTTTCATTGGAAGGGTTACCCCATAGATAGCAGGTTCTGTAACCCCAAAAATAGATGAAATGAAGGCTGGCATAGAGATGGTACGGACTTTTTCTTCTTTCGTTTTAAGCATGATAGCTCCCAACACACCTGTTTGCGTGAAACATGGAAGAATAGCTGCCGAAAGAATAATAGAACTTCCGTTTGTTGCCACATCTAGGATAGCAAGGGGAACAAGCGCCCAGTGCATTCCGAACATAACCAAGACTTGCCACGAGATACCGAGTATAAGACCAAAGACAATCGGACTAAAGTTCATGATTGCTTGGAAAAGGCTTGTCAATCCATCAGAGAAAGTATTAGCAACTGGTCCTACCACCAAGAATGTCAATGGGACAGTAATGAGTAATGTAAAGAAAGGTACCGCAAAGACTTTAATGACATCTGGGATAATCTTAGTAAAGAATTTTTGAATGTGAGAAGCTACCCAGATGGCCAAGATAGAAGGCATTACAGTTGAGAGGTAGCCCCCTGCTGGAAGCGTAAATGGAATGGCTCCTAGAACATGACCATGGCCAGCCTTTTGAAGCGCTGCTACCGCTGTAGCAATATCTGGGTAGACAAGTGCTCCTGCAATCGCAATAGCTGTAAACTCATTAACCTTGAAACGACGAGCAGATGTCAAGGCAATCAAGATTGGCAAGAACTGGAAGAAACCATCTCCCGCCGCATTCAAGATAACATACATAGGACTTGTCGCAGCTGACAGGCCACATGCCGCCATGATAGCGACTACCCCTTTGATAATCCCGGCCGCAGCCAATGGACCAAGGAAGGGTTGGAAAATACTAGAGACCATAGATACAAAGCGGTCAAAGAGATTTCCCTTAGGTGCATCCCCTTCATCGAGATCAAGACTTCCACCTGCTGGAAGACCACCAACTTGGAGGACTTCCGCATAGACGTCAGGCACATGGTTACCAATAACCACCTGATATTGTCCACCTGCCTTAACCACCGTAACAACTCCGTCACGGTTCTTAAGGTAGTCATCATCTGCTTTAGATTCATCTTTCAAATCAAAACGCAAACGTGTCACACAGTGTTTCAAGCTATTGACATTTTCCTTGCCACCAACGTGTTTGAGAATGTCCTCAGCTAATTCAGTATATTTAGCCATAAGGGCTCCTTTCTTGTCTAGGATTCTAGTTTTCTTTGAGGCTTTTTCAACGAAAAAAACCTAAATAAATACCAAGAACCAATTGGGATAAGCATACACTACTCCCATTAGTTTTTCGTATTTATCTAGGTTTTGCCTGCTGACCAGTAACAATCCTTTTGCTATGGTTCTATCTTATCAGAGTCCAAACATTTTTGCAAGCCCTTACATAATTGTTTTTTGTTTTTCGAGGTAAATTCTTGACCAAGAGCATAAGTCATGATAAACTATTGTTAGTTTATAAACTAACAGAAAGAGAGTTACACGATGAAAACAAGAGCAATTATTGAATTTAAAGATACATACGCTAGCATGGAATGCCACAAGCTTGGTTACCAAACCAAGGAAACTGCCTTGGCTATTATTTCCCCTACTGGACATATTCTATCAAGTACACCGCTTTTCAGAAAGGCATATGGTTCGAACACTGCTCACATCGACCAGCTTCCTTTCAATATAGATAATCTCAGTATCACAGCAAAAGGTCTCAGTAAGAAAGCCAAAGCCAACTTGGAAGATTGGATTGCCCATACTATTATTCTTCCAATGGACTATGATAAGTACTTTACTAAGCATCAAGAACTTTTGCACCTCCTAGCAGAATCACCTATCGTTGAGTCTGTCCAAGCCTTGACTTATAAGACAGTTAAAATCCATTTTTCTGAAGCACTCAATGATGAGCATATTCGTCAACTACAAGGGTTTATTCTTGCTCAGGCAGGTATTTATAGCTATATTGGGACATCTACAGTTTCAGACCGAAATGCCTACCAGGCTCTTGAATGGGCTAAACTTGATGTTAATGGTCGTTCACACAACGATCATAAGCCTGCTATTTTTCATCGTAGCAAAGGCCTCTTAGGTGGCTTCTTTCACCACGGAAATCAAGAAAGTATTGCATAACTAATAACTGGGACACCTTGTGTCCTTTTTTGCAACAAAAAACTCACCATAAAGGTGAGCTAGATTGATTTATTTACTATGTTTCCAGTTACTATAGATACTAAATACCACAATCCAGATGGCTGCCCCAATAGCTCCGACAACTGTTGACTTTTGCAAGAAGAGACAAACAAAGACGAAGATAAAGAAAAGGATAGTCAATGGATTGAGAATCTTGTAGGCTGGCATAAGGAAACCATCTGCCATGAACTCTTGAGATTTACGGTACTTGAGATGAGCAAGCATGGTCAAGATATAGATGGCAATGTAGACCCCTGATGATGATGCGGTAATCAAAGCGAAGGCATCAGATACACCAGGCAAGACATTGATGAAGGCTGAAACACATACTACAATGGCTGAAACAATGATAGCACGTGAAGGAATACCATTACGTGACAAAGTATCTAGCTTCAAAGCTTTCATGACTTTACTATTTGGTGTTTCCTTAGCAATTTGGAAGAGGTGACGACCTGTAGAGTAAAGTGTTGAGTTCAATGATGAAGCCGCTGCTGTCAAGACAACAAAGTTAATGAAGGCTGCTGCCCACTTGATACCAGCCATTTGGAAGACCGTTACGAACGGTGATTCATTAACTGGAAGTTTTTGCCATGGGAAGATAGCCATGAGGGCAATGAGGGCACCCACATAGAAGATGACAATACGAATCGGAATCTCCTTGATTGCCTTTGGTAAGACCTTACGTGGATTCGCTGTCTCAGAAGTTGTAATCCCTACAAATTCGATGGCTTGGTAAGCAAAGAAGACCATTTGGAAGGTCATAACAAAGCTTACCCAACCTTTAGGGAACATCTGAAAGCCGTGTGTAATATTGGCAAGGCTAGCATGTCCAGCAGGCGTTTCAAAGTTGGTTGCTACCATGAAGATACCTGTTGCGATAAGAGCAAGAATGGTGATAATCTTAATCATCCCAAACCAAAACTCAACTTCCCCGAAAATCTTAACCGCAATCAGGTTAACCGAGCTCAGGATAATCAAGAAGACAATCTGAATCTGCCAGGCAGGCCAACTTGGGAACCAATATTGCACATAGGTTGATACTGCCGTAATTTCTGCCATCCCGAGGAATATCAGTGATACCCAGTAAGACCAACCCGAGAAGAATCCCCAGCCCTTACCAAGGTATTTGGTAATAAAGTTGATAAAGGTGTGCTGGTCAGGATCCATATAGAGCATCTCACCGATCGCTCGCATCATAAGATACATGAAGATACCAGTTAGTATATATACTAAGATGATTGAAGGTCCTGTTAGGGAGAGAGAACGCCCTGCCCCGAGGAAGAGACCTGTACCGATTGTACCAGCGATGGCAATCAGCTGGACGTGACGGTTTTGAAGACCACGCACCATCCCATTCTCAGTCTGGTTGTCGTCTTTATGATGTTGCTTTTGCGACATTTTTTTCACTCCAATTCTATTGAGCACGACTCATTGAATCATGCCATTTTTTAACATAACTTATATTTTACCATTTTTGAAATAATTGGTCAATTTTTATACAGAATATTCAGAATTTTATACTTCAAAACAAGGGCTTGGAAAAATTCCAAACCCTTGTTCATCGTTATTATGATTCAGGATCATCAAGGCTACGGCCATGCAAACCTTTTTCACGTTGCACTTGGCGTAGTTTTTCAGGTGTCACATCGTTACCTTCTTCGTCAACCACTTTAATTCCTTCGATATGGTGACGAACTGAGCGACGATAGCCCTCAATGTATTCTTCACGAAGTTTTGCTTGCTCCACTTCTTCTTCTGGAGTCAAACCTTCTGTTTTTTTCTTTTTAGCAAGCTCATTGATACGAGCGATTTTTTCAGGTGTCATAATAAAACCTACTTTCTACCTGTTACCAGGTACTTATTTTGTGTTCAATTGGTTGAAGGCTGCAACAGCGTTAGCTTTCGCTACAAGACCTGCAAGAAGGGCCAAACGGTTGTTTTTAACCGCTTCATCTTCTGCCATGACCATGGTGTTGTCAAAGAAGGCATCGATGACTGGGCTAAGAGCAAAGAGTTGAGCCAATTTGTCGCTAGCTGAACCAGTCAATTCTAGCTCTTCAATCGCTTTAGCAAGAGCTTTTTCTTGATCATTTTCAAAGAGACTGGCATCGACTGCTACTGAAGCATCTGCTTTTTCTGCCAAATTGAAGGCACGAGAGAGTGATTCAACAGCTGCTTTGTAACCATCAGCCTTAGCAGCTTCTGAGAGGGCGTCAGCTGCTTCAAGCATATCAGCCACGACAAAGTTTGAACCAGCAAGAACGGCTTCTTTGATATCTTTTGAAGTGCGTCCCATCATCTTGTCCACACGCGCTTTGATGAAGTTGATGACTTCTGCTTGATTGTCATATGAAAGGCTATCAAATGAAAGTCCGTAGAGGCTGTCAATCAACTCATCCATAGGGATGTGCCAACCAAAGGCATCCAAGATACGAACAATCCCTTGTGTTGCACGACGAAGCGCATAAGGGTCATTTGAACCTGATGGAATCAAGCCAACTGAGAAGAATGAAAGGAGGGTATCCAATTTATCTGCAAGCGCAAGGATAGCACCAACCTTAGTCTCTGGAAGGGCACCATCTGCTGAATCAGGAAGGTAGTGCTCACGGATAGCTGTCGCTACCGCAGCATCTTCACCAGCGAGAAGGGCGTATTTTTCACCCATGATTCCTTGCAATTCATCGAACTCTCCGACCATACCAGTCAAGAGGTCAAATTTGTAGATTTCAGCTGCACGAGCTACTGCTGCCGTTTCTTCTGCAGTCAAACCAGCTTGCTCAGCTAGTGACGCTGCAATGACACCAGCGCGCGCCATGTGTTCTGAAAGAGAACCAATTTTTTCATGGAAGGTTACGTTCGCCAATTTAGCAACGAGGTCTTCAATCTTAAGTTTTTGGTCTTCACGCCAGAAGAATTCACCATCTTCAAGACGTGCAACCAATACTTTTTCATTTCCTCGGATAACATTTTCCAAGTGCTCAGCGTTACCATTACGGACTGAGATGAAGTTTGGTTTAAGTTTACCATCAAGGTCACGTACAACAAAGTAACGTTGGTGCGTTTCCATTGAGGTCACCAAGACTTCTTCTGGAACATCCAAATACTTAGTATCAAAACTTCCCATGAAGGCAGTTGGGTATTCGACCAAGTTCAAGACTTCATTCAAAAGTCCTTCTTCGATTTGAACTTGAACACCTTGTTCTGCTTCGATGGCTTTGATTTGCTCACGAATCATGTTTTCACGTTCTTTGCTATCCGCAATCACGTAAACGGTACGAAGGTCTTCTTCATAAGAATCCGCATTAGTAATTTCCACTTCATGTCCAAGGAAACGGTGTCCACGACTCACACGACCTGACTTGATATCCAAGAAATCAAGGTCGAGCGCTTCGTCACCCAAAAGAACTGTCAAGGTATGAACTGGGCGAATGTATTCAAATGTATTGTTAGCCCAGTGCATGCTGACAGGGAAGGTCAATGAAGCAAGCACTTCTGGAACGCCAGCCAAAACTTCTTTAGCTGGTTTTCCAGCTTCGTGTTTAGTGACATAAACGTACTCTTCACCTTTGACTTCACGGAATTCGATATCATCAACAGTCAAACCTTTCCCACGGACGAATCCTTGAGCTGCTTTTGAGAAGTTTCCATCTGCATCCAAGGCGATTTTCTTAGAAGGTCCTTTAAAATCTTCAGTCAAATCCGATTGTTGGTCAGCTAAACCAATCACACGGACTGCCAAACGACGTGGTGTTGAGAAGGTTTGAATGCTTTCGTATGAAAGACGGTTGTCATCTAAGAAGGCTGCCATTTTCTCACCGAGTTGTTTTTCACTTGGTGTGACAACGTAGGCTGGCAACTCTTCAAGTCCAAGTTCTACTAATAAGTTTTTTGTCATGTTTTTTCCTTTACAAAATTCTTCTTTTTGATAGGCATCTTAGGTACTGGGGACGTTGCTAACTAACTTTGTGAGGCTGTAGGGAAATCTTCTGTCTTCTCCACATCGATTTCCAACAGTCTCATCAAAGTGGATTTAACCAACTGATTCTTGAACCTAACGTTTCAAAAATCCCCATATACCAGTACGGCGATGCCTATCCCTTTAGCAAGTCTTCGACTTGCCTCTGGGTAGCCATGTGGGCTCACTTTGTTTGCCCATTTTCCATTCTTGTAACTCTTTTTTATTCTTCCTCTTCTGCTAGGAGTTTTGCGCGTGTGGCTTCGTCGAGAAGTGGGTAACCAAGTTTCTTACGTTCTGCGACGAAGGTTTTGGCTACGACACGGGCCAAGTTACGGATGCGGGCAATGTAGCCGGCACGTTCTGTAACAGAAACAGCACCACGAGCGTCAAGCAAGTTGAAGGTGTGTGAACATTTCAAAACGTAATCATAGGCAGGGTGAACAAGGCCCAATTCCAAAGCACGTCCTGCTTCTTTTTCAAATTTTTCGAAGTTTTCAAGAAGCATATCTTGGTCAGAAACTTCAAAGCTGTATTTTGAGTGTTCATATTCTGGTTGAAGGAAGATTTCTCCGTATTTAACGCCTGGAGCCCACTCGATGTCATAAACTGAGTCTACCTCTTGGATGTAAGAAGCCAAACGTTCCAATCCGTAAGTGACCTCAGAAGTTACCGGGCCAGTTGCCAATCCACCAACTTGTTGGAAGTAGGTGAACTGAGTGATTTCCATACCGTCGAGCCAAACTTCCCAACCAAGACCAGCTGAACCAGTTGATGGATTTTCCCAGTTATCTTCAACGAAACGAATATCGTGTTCCAAAGGATTGATACCCAATTTTTCCAATGACTCAAGGTAGAGTTCTTGGATGTTTGATGGTGATGGTTTCATAACAACTTGGAATTGGTGGTGTTGGTAAAGACGGTTTGGGTTTTCCCCGTAACGACCATCCGCTGGACGACGAGATGGCTCTACATAAGCCGCATTCCATGGCTCAGGACCAATGGCACGAAGGAAAGTGTAAGGACTCATGGTTCCCGCACCTTTTTCATTATCATAAGCCTGCATGAGCATACAACCCTGGTCATTCCAGTATTGTTGCAAAGTCAAAATAATTTCTTGAAATGTTAATTTCTTAGACATTAAATACTCCTTGATTTAAATGATTTCTTGCGACACGAGTCTGCCTCGTCGATTTTACGAGGCAAGACGAGTTAGTACTGCGTTTAGCTCAGGCACCCTAGTGCTGAGCGTGGGGCAGTCCGACTATAAGGAGGTCTCTACCACTGACGCAGTGGAAAGTCAATTTTTTAGACATTATTTACTCCTTATTCATAAAGTTTCTTGTGACTCAGGATGCAAAAAGAACCGTGTCTCTGCTCCTAAGTCGTTCGACCTAGGGGCGTCAGAAACGCGGTTCCACCCTAATTTATTACTTCATTTTATCTGTTTGTACTCAGCTCTTTGCTGAGAGAAAGCGCCACTTGCTTACTTTGCTCTACTTGGCTTTCACTATCCCAAGCTCGCTAGAAGAACGCCATAAGCCCTTCTTTCTTGTCAGTATTATAGCAGAAATAGGGAAACTTGTAAAATAAAATTCTAATCCTTCTCACTGATTCCCATTTCCTGACGAACATGTGCATGGGAATCTTCATGGAGAATGTCATTATCAATAATTGAGGCTTCTCGAAGTTCTTTGGCCTTTTTCTTGTCCTGATGGGTTAAGTCTTGATTGGGATCATACGCTTTCTCAACGATAGACAAGAGATGATTTCGAATTTCCTTTTCCTTACAAATTTTGGCTTTTTTGCGGTAGCTAGCCACAACCAGCACAACCAACATCAGCATTCCTAAATAACCGATAATAGGATACATAACCGCTACCAGTTGACGGAAGCCCATGAAGGAAATAGCGAAACCAGCAAGGGCAAATGTAGCCACGAAGAACTTGAAGCGTTTATCACTACCTGCTGAGAAGCGTTTCCCAAGAGCATAATAGAGACTAAAGACGGTATTAAAAATCAACCCAAAGATGACCAAGGCGTAGAGCGTCGCAAAGATAGGGTTCACTTCCTTAGCAATAGCCAACATAGGGACATCCGAGCTAGCAATCTTATCACTGTTAGCAAAGAGAATCAAGGTCGTGACGAAGAAAATCACACCAACCATAAATCCTCCCCAGGCTCCACTCTTTTCAGCTTCATTGATTTTAAGAATAGAGCCACCCATCACAAAGGCCATGGCTATGGCTGACATAACACAAACGGCAAAATAGTTAACCACAGACAGCCAAATACTCGGAAAAGGAGATTGAATGGTTTGCGACACCTTATCCATCTCAGCAAAATCCCAGTGACGTCCTAAAACATTGGTCACGAATATCATGGCAATCATAACCAAAATCATAGGGGTAAAAACTCCAATAACACCGATGATTTTTTTGAAATCTAGGAAACTCACAAAGATAGTCAGAGCTGTACAAAGGAAAGCACCTACCCAAATCGGAAAGCCGAACTGTTGGTTTAGGTTAGCCCCTGCCCCCGCTGTCATCACAAAGCCAAACAGGAAACAAGTGATAATCAAAGCGATATCCAAAATACGGTAGATAACAGGATGACTGATTTCTGCCAGGACTACCGAATGATCGTCTGAGCGATAATAACTTCCCAGAGCAATCATGAGTCGCCCAAAGCCAACATGCAATATTCCTAGAACTATGACACCTATCAGTCCCCAGGCTCCAAAACTAACAAAATACTGTAAGAGGTCCTGTCCTGAAGATACCCCTGCACCAATCATTACACCGACATAGGCCAGGGCAATGCTCCAAATACGTTTTGACATATTACCTCCTGTAAAATACAAAGTATTTTTATTTTACACTACTCTAACACCTTTGTAAAAATCAATAAAAAACAGCACCTTCATAAGAAAGTGCTACTCATACTCTTATTTTTCCCAACCTTTTCGTCCATCAACAAAGGTTGCTTGTAATTCCAAGGAGTCATCTAATACAATAAAATCAGCTGGTAAACCTGCTTTTAGGCTTCCGCAAGTATTTTCAAGCCCAACCGATTTAGCTGGAACACTAGTGGCCATTTGTAAGGCTTGAGCAACTGTCACAAGTCCCCAATCAACCACATGTTTGACACCGTCTTTAAGTTGTAAGATAGATCCAGCTAGATTACCACCTTCTTTGAGGCGGGCGGTACCATTTTCAACAATAACAGGAAGTTCGCCTAACATATAGTCGCCGTCCGGACAGCCTCCCGCTGACATACAGTCTGTAATTAGGGCAACTCCTTGAGGTGTCTTTTGCTTGATAAGAACCTTACAAGCTGCAGGAACCACGTGATGACCATCTGCAATCAGCTCACCAATAGTTTCTGGACTATCGAAGGCTGCCCCAACCATACCTGGCTCACGGTGGGTAAAGCCACGCATCCCGTTGTAGACGTGAACCCAAACGGACGCCCCGGCTTCCACTGCTGCCATGGCTTCTTCATATGTGGCATTGGAATGACCTAGAGCAATAGTCACGCCTTGCTTGGTCGCTTCTTGGATAAATTCAGCCACTCCCTCACGTTCAGGAGCAAGGGCCAATTTAATCAGTTTTCCTTGAGCCGCCTCCTGCCATTCCTTCAATTGTTCCACACTTGGATTGCCCATATACTTAGGATTTTGAGCTCCCTTGTAGGTTTCAGTGAAATAAGGTCCTTCAAAGAAGAGCCCTTGAATTTTGGCACCAGTCTCCTTACCAACCGTATTAGCTGTTGTTTGGC
This sequence comes from Streptococcus sp. ACS2, assembly GCF_000525585.1. Taxonomy (NCBI): domain Bacteria; kingdom Bacillati; phylum Bacillota; class Bacilli; order Lactobacillales; family Streptococcaceae; genus Streptococcus; species Streptococcus sp. ACS2. The sequence continues at coordinate 23,899 of NZ_JALT01000024.1, read as the reverse complement.
AAATAGCCTTCAACTCTTCAAATGGCGCTGTTAAAGCTGTCGGTAAGAAGGAGGTCACACCTGCTGAAAGCAAGGCTTGACTCATGCCTATAAGACTTTCCTCAGAATTATCCATGACATCATAACCCGCAAATCCATGAATGTGAGTATCTACAAGACCCGGAGAAATCTGATAATCACCGTAATCTAGCACCTCTGCACCTTCTGGTACATTTTCCGTCCAGTCACCAAAACAGCTATCCTCAACCGCTAGGTAGCCACCTTCCTTAATTTTATGTTCAAAATAAAAACGCTTGGCTGAAATATAATAGGTCATAGGACCACCTCTCATCATTTTTCTATGTTTTTAATACGCTTTCATTATAACAAAAAAGCCGAGAAATTTTCTCGACTTTCTCTATTAAATCACACCTTCTGTAACCTTTTCAACAAGGTTAATCGCATGGTCTGCGATACGTGTGTAATGTGAGAGGTAATCAACATAGTTGATACCTGCTTGCGCAGTACACTCACCATTGTTAAGACGTTTGGTATGTATTTTACGCAATTGTTTTTCAAGTTTTTCCAACTCTTCATGGCGAAGGATGACTTGACCTGCAAGTACCTTATCGTCATCTACAACAACACGAATACTATCAAGGGCGATACGGTGAGTACGGTTGTAAACATCCGCAAGCTCAGCCTTGGCAGTATCAGAAAATTCAATTCCCTTATTATGAATGTGTTGTGAAAGGTTTGCACTTGCAACTGCAAGGTCACCAATACGCTCCAAGTCACGAACAGAGTCAAGCACACTTGCCAACACTTCATTTTCAGAAACACTTAGAGATTCGTTAGAGATGTCAATCAAGTAAGTTGTCAACTCTTCGTCAATACTATTAACTGCTGTTTCATACTTCTCAACCTTATCGAAGTATTTTTCATCTCCCTTAGCAAAGAAAGCATAGGAAGCTTCCAAAGACTGGATGGCGTACGATGCCAAGTGCACCAATTCTTTCTTAGCATTACCAAGGGCGATAGCTGGTGCTTGTGTGATAAGCAAACGGTCCAAGTAGAGTGCTTCGTACTTGTTAATCTCATCTTCACCAGGAATAATCTTAGTCACAAGGTAAGCCAAGAGTCCGATGAATGGGAATTGAACAATAGTATTTGCGATGTTAAAAGTACCGTGAGCAAAGGCGATAGTCATCTCAGGTGTCAAACCAAGCACAGACTTAAACCATTGAATCAAGGCTGTAAATGGTACCAAGAGAATCAAACACAAGACGGTCCCAATGACGTTGAACAGGACGTGAGCCCCTGCCACACGTTTAGCTGCAATGTTCGAACCAAGAGCAGCTAGAACCGCTGTAATAGTTGTTCCGATATTATCCCCAAAGAGGATTGGAAGGGCACCTTGCAGGTCAAGCAAACCACCTGAATAGAGACTCTGAAGAATACCGATGGTCGCTGCTGACGATTGAATCAACATGGTCAAGCCAGCACCGATGATAACCCCCATGACTGGGCGATCACCCAAGGTTGCCAAGTAGTCCTTAAAGGCTGTAACTGACTTCAAAGGTTCTACCGCATCTCCCATAAGGTTAAGGGCAAAGAAAATTCCCCCTACACCAAACAAGATACGACCTAGGTTATTGAGCTTCTTATTGCTTGTAAAGAAGAGAAGCGCAGCCCCCAGGAAAATCACTGGAAGGGCATAGTCACCAAGCTTGAAACCAATCATGAAGGAAGTTACGGTTGTACCGATATTTGCCCCCATGACAATACCAATAGCCTGACGAAGACTTAAAAGCCCTGCCGAAACCAGACCGACGACAATAACGGTAACCCCTGAACTCGACTGAATCAAGGCCGTCATGACAATACCAATCAAAACCCCTAAAAACGGGTTGCTGGTATACTTATCGATGTAAAAACGCAACTTATCTCCGGCTGCTTGTTGAAGACCATCTCCCATGTACTTGATACTAAAGAGGAAAAGCCCCAAACCACCGAGGAAAGAAAACGCAATATCTTGCCAATTTACTGACACATTTTTGTCCTCATTATTTAAAAATTTTCGGTTAAACCGACCTTTCTATTGTATCGATTTATTAGGGAATAGACAAGGCTTTTTCCACAAAATAATAGAAAGATCAGAAGAAATTCTGACCTTTCTAGATATCTTATTTAATCCACTTGAACATAACGGCGAACACCACTATAGCTGATGTAAGAAATCCAACTATGACCGTCTTGAGTAACCTTCATATCAAAGTTAATCTTATCGCCTGCTTCTAAGTAAAATTCAACTGGAGCTGTATCACTAGGAGTATTTTTGACAACTGTGCGTTTGGTAAGCGTGTAACTGCCAGATTCTGCTATACCACCATCAATTGGAAGTTGATTGTCAGTAACTGTCACATCTTTAGGTAGCGTCACATTGTCTGATTCTTTAAAGTAGACCTTTGTTCCACCAGTACTGGTTACTTGAATGGTATCTTGTTCATAGCTAGGACCAGAAATAGCTGCCTTTTTAGAAACAAAACTAATATCGCCAACAATACCAGAGGTGTCACCCCTATCTCTTGAAAGAGTGGCATCATACTTACCTGAGCCTTCTTGATAATTATCTTTCGGGTGCACATAATTGTGAACTGTCGCTTGACCTTGGGCAGTGATATCTCCTACTAGACTAGTGTTATTAAAGACCAGACGACTGCCATCACTGGACTTCCAAGTACCAGCAATACTATCAAACTGACCACGCGCTACAGCACTCACATCCATATCCACGGTGGTTACTTGCGTATCCGTTTTAGATTGAGCTTGGCTGCTAGATTGGCTACTTGAAGCTTGGCTATCACTTGAGCTCTTTGGCACTTGAGATTGACTGGCTGAAGATTGGCTCTCGTTTGATGATTTAGGTGCTTGGGACTGGCTACTTGAGGGAACTGATGAACTCTTTGAAGATGATGACTGAGCCTGACTACTACTCGAACTTGGGACAGAAGCCTTTTGACTACTTTGCGTGCTTGAAGACTCCGTCTTTGAACCCGAAGATTCCTTGACCTTAGCACTAGATTTGCTAGTCTTACCGCTATCTTTACTGGATGTTTTAGCCTTACTTGATGAGGTCACCTGGCTGCTCTTAGGCGTCTTATCTGCTGAACTCGATTCCTTATGGCTGGAACAGGCTGTCAACAAAACCACTGAGGAAAGGGTAACCATGGAAAGCACGATTGCTTGGGAAAATTTGTTTTTCATAATTATTTCCTCATTTCTAGTCTATCGTAAAAAGTAAAGAAAGGACCTATGTTACAAGGCAACATCGGGTTCTCTCTACTATTAAGGGAACAATCTTTTCTACACTTTTATTATATCATTTTCTAATGTAAACGCTAACATATTAGGGCTGTAAATTCTAAAAATGAGATGAAAATCTCTTGAATCCTTGTGATATAATGGAGACAAAAATTGAAAGTTATACCATGACAATCTATCTTCTAGCACAAGTATTCTCAGCCATCGGAGCTCTCTGTGTCGCCATATCCTCTTTTGCAAAATCAAAACATAAAATGCTGGTCTGGCAAATTACCGACTATATTTTTACTGCTATTGCCAACCTACTTCTAGGGGGCTATACGGGTGCTTTAACCATTAGTATTTCCATCATTCGTAATAGCTTGATGGTCAAAAAGAAGATGACCAAGGCTATCTTGACCATCCTCATCATTATTCAAATCATCTTAGGATCCTACCTCAATCAGCTTGGACTTATTGGCTATCTGCCAATCATCTCTTCAGTCTCTTATAGTTTAGCCATTGCCATCACACGAAACCTTCAGTGGCTTCGCTGGGTCATCATTGAGAATATGTTACTCTGGCTCATTTACGATTTGACCATTCAGGCTTACCCAGCTGCCGTCACTGATGTCACCATCACACTGACTACTCTTGTTGCCATTATTAAAAATCGAAAAACCTTTAGCAGATAGAAGCTAAAGGTCTTTTTCTTATAAAGCCCAAGTACGAATAGCGTGGGCTACGCCTGCCTCGTCATTTGTCAAGGTCACATACTTACACAACTCTTTAATATCGTCACTAGCATTACCCAAGGCAACACTTTGACCGACGAATTTAAGCATTTCAAGGTCATTAGCAGCATCACCCAGAGCCATGATTTGATCTGGAGCAATTCCAAGTTTTTCCGCTAAATGCTTAAGTCCACTGGCCTTAGTTGCCCCCTGTGGCATGATTTCAAAGATATAGTCTTGGCTACGAACTGTGCTATAGCTTTGACTAAGTCTATCTTGCACAGCGTTTTGGAAGGCGTCCAAAGGTTCAGAATCAGCCATATACATGGCTTGGAAAATCACTTGGCCTTCCACAAAGATCTCTTCCAAACTTCTAGCCTTCGCTTCTGTGAAAACAGTGCTAGCATCATATGCTACTAGCTCAGGCACTTCATCGCCCACAACATAGTAAGTCTTCTCACCAGTAAAGGTTAGAGCCACCTCTGGAAAGCCTTCGCAAGCCTGCAAGAGTTCTTCCATCTCAGAGCGAGATAAACTTTCATATTGAAGCAAGTTCCAATTTTTTGTCTCATAAGTTGAACAACCATTGTTCATGATAATGTACTCTTCTTCACTCAGTCCTAATTTCTCAAAATGGGGAAGAATACCTGAACGTGGGCGTCCTGTACAAAGGACAATTTTGATACCTGCCGCAGCTGCTTCTTGAATAGCCTTAATATTCTCTACAGGAATCTCTTTTTGGCTATTTAAGAGCGTCCCGTCCATATCAATTGCAATGAGTTTCACTTGATTCTGATTCATTTTACTCTCCTTCGACCCTAATAAGTGTCATAAATGGTTAACTGGTATTGTTCAATGATGCTGTTTAATTTGTCTCCATAGGTTGTATCCGTAGCGTAGACCCCTGTTAGGGCAGCTGTGGCATCCTTATAATTCTTAGTCTTGGAACGGTGTACCCCTACATAGTAGCTGCCCTCAAGGAAGTCTACGTAGTCCTGTAAAGAATTTTCCACAGAGCCATAAGAACGAAAAGCTGCATCAATATAGTAAGGATTGCCCTTACCATCATCCTCCCAGGTTGGTAGGGTTACACTTTGACCATTGTAGTCCCCCTTAATTCCAAAGAAGTTATAGGACGGCTTCTGACTCAAAGTAGATTGTCCAGAGTCTGATTCCAAGATGGCCTGAGCAATCATGACAGATGCATAAAGATCGTTTCTAGCCGCCAAATAGCGGGACGTCTCACCAATCTCGGCAATAAAAGCAACCGTTGTCTCATCCGTAGATGTCATGTTCTTTTCCATGGTCAACCTTGGAAAATTTAAACTAGCTAGGAGTCCCAATAAGGCAAATAGGCCAATAAAAATCAGACTCCACTTCTGGAAAAATTTTGGAAAGAGCAAGAAAGACTTCTTTTTCTTTTTAGTTTTCTTAGGTCTAGCTTTCGACTTGCTTTTCTTTTTTCCTTTTGCCAATTGGTCACCCCCTCAATCATACTAACTTCTCTAAGTATATCAAAATTCACTAAAAAAGACCCAAACCAACCGGTTTAAGCCTTCATTATATTAAATGGCGTCTCCACCACGTTCACCAGTACGAATACGGATAACATCATCAATAGGAACGATAAAAATCTTCCCATCACCAACTTCTCCTGTCGCCACGGCACTACGAATAGCTTCAACAACTTCGTCAACTGCCATGTCCTTGACTACAATCTCAACCTTAACCTTAGCTAATAAGGTAGGAACAATGCGCTGTCCACGAACAAACTCTGCAAAGCCACGTTGATTACCATAACCTAGTACTTGACTCACAGTCATCCCTTTGGCCAAGCCACTACCAGTCAAGGCGTTTTTCAAATCTTCTAATTTATCCGAACGAATAATCGCTTCTACTTTTTTCATCTGTATTCTCCTACGAATCTAAGCCCATAAAGGTTGGATAGGCTGTTTCCTTGTGTTCACAGTCATCAAGACCAATAGCTTCATCACGGTCACTAACACGTAAAGGCATATAATGAGCAATTACTTTAATAATACCATAGGTCACAAGAGCAGACCAAATAGCTGTAAAAATAATAGCCAAAAATGTCACAATAAACAGATGCGCCTTTCCATAAATCAAGCCAATATTGGCCTTATCTAGGGCTAAATCTGGTGTCGTAAAAATCGCAGTGGCAAAACCACCAAAGATACCTCCAACACCATGGCAACCAAAAGCATCCAAAGCATCATCATAGGCAAAACGTTTCTTCAAGACTGAAATAGCATAGAAACAAATCGGACTAACCATAAGACCAATTAGAATAGCACTCCAAATTGAAACAAAACCAGCTCCAGGTGTGATTGCAACTAGACCTGCTACCAAACCGGTTGAACCACCAACCAAGGATGGATGTCCTGTGACATGTTTTTCAATTGCCAACCATGAAAACATGGCTGCAGCAGCTGACACATGAGTGGTTACTAGCGCGTGAACTGCCAAACCATTAGCAGCCAAGGCTGATCCTGCATTAAAGCCAAACCAACCAAACCATAAGAGACCCGCTCCCAATAGGACAAAAGGAACATTATGAGGACGGTGTTCTAAAATGCCAAAATCACGACGTTTACCAACAACGATTGCCAAAACTAGGGCTGATACACCTGAGGTAATATGAACCACATCACCACCTGCAAAGTCAATCGTCCCCCATTTTGCAAGGAGCCCTTCATCCCAAACCATATGTGCAAATGGATAATAGACAAAAAGTAACCAAAAAATAACAAAAATGGCTAAAGGTGTAAAGCGCATCCGTCCTACCACTGAACCCGTCAATATCGCCACACAGATAATCGAAAACATCATCTGAAAAGCAGCAAACAGCATATCAGAAATGGTTAAACCACGGCTTGAGGCCGTTTCAGACACACCATTTAAAAAAAGGTGACTGAAATTACCGAAGAAATTCCCATGACCGCCAAAAGAAAGCGAGTAGCCAACAACAATCCACAAGAGAGAAGCTATAGCTAAGGGAAGAACAGACATCATCATGGTATTGATAACATTCTTACGACGTCCAAGCCCACCATAGAAGAAGGCCAAGGCCGGTGTCATCAAACAAACCATGGCAGAACAAATCAATATAAAGGCACTGCTACCTGTATCCATGAAACCACTCCAATGCGTAAAATATTTTATGTCAGATAATATAACACAAAACCATGAGACAAACAAGTGTATTTACGGAATTTTTTGATAATTCTTTCTTTTCTAACATCTTGTGTTGCCACAAAAAAAGAGCCTCTTAAACCCCATGAAAAAGGTTATAAAGCTCTTGTCTATTCATTTTTCGCTCTTTAGCAACGGTTTTTATAGCCTGATTAGGTTTCATTCCAGAGGCAATTAAAGCTTCTACAGCCTCTACCGGGGTAACATTTGATGTTAGATTTTCTTCCTTATCATTTTCAGAAGCTCCAGCCACAATCAGTAAACATTCACCCTTGAGAGGATTACTAGCAATATAATCTAAAACTTCTGAAATAGATCCTCGTTGGTACTCTTCATAAAGCTTGGTCAATTCTCGAACTAAAGTTACTTGACGGTTGCCATAGACCGCATGCATATTTTCAAGGGTGTCCGCCACACGGTAAGGTGACTCGTAAAAAATCTGTGTCTCAGGATAAGACAGTTTTTCCTTGAAGAAATCAATCTGCTGTCCTTTTTTACGGGGTAGGAAGCCATAAAAAATATGAGGTTGGGGTGCTAAACCACTGGCAATCAAGGCTGTAATACCAGCCGATGCTCCCGGTAAGGCCACCACTGGAATATCCTCTGCAATGGCGGCTTTGACCAAATCATGCCCAGGATCCGAAATAGAAGGCATCCCCGCATCAGAAACCTGAGCCAAAGAAAGACCTGACTTCAAGCGCTCCAGTAAATCTGGAATTTTCTCATAAGCATTGTGCTCATGAAAAGAATACTGCTTCGTTTCAATCTCAAAATGCTTGAGCAAGAGACCCGTATTGCGCGTGTCCTCCGCACAAATAAGATCCACCTCTTTCAGGATTTGCACACTACGAAAAGTCATATCCTGCAAATTCCCAATAGGTGTGGGAACCAGATAGAGGGTACCGTAGCTAGATTGCCCCTTAAAACTCTTTTGAATCCGCATGCTTAGTCTCCGTACAACAATTCTGCACAGAAGCCACAAGCTTCATTATTATCACGACGTTGGCCATAAAAATCTGGACAAATATGGAATCCATCATCGTAAATAGCCTCGAGATTTACCTTACCATGAGACATTTTAGTCCCTGTCTCCTCTTGAACCACTTGACTCAAGTGCTCACGCAACTTGTCGTTTTCCAACTTTAGGGCCGTATTTTCATCAAGAATCCCTGAGAAGTTCGCCTTAATCGCTTCCACTTCTGCCAACATCGACATCAAATTTTGTGATAATTCCTCGAATTTATCATACAATTCACGCTTTTCCATTTAGCTGAACTTCCTCCACTCCATAAGTTAGGGGCGCACGCCCTTTTTCAAATACAACCTTAATGGTCCCTGCAATTACATCAATGGCAACAACCTGACCTGTGCCATCCTTGGTTTCAATGTCATCACCCAAGTCAGGATAACTAGCCTTGCTATCTCGGTAAAAGTCATCTTCATAACTGAGACAACACATAAGTCGACCACAGACCCCATTCATCTTACCAGAATTCAAAGATAAACTTTGGTTTTTAGCCATCTTAATTGATACTGGTGGGAATTCACCCAAAAAACTAGAACAACAAAGTGCCCGCCCACAAGGTCCTAAGCCACCATAAATCTTTGATTCCTCACGACTTGAAATTTGGCGCAACTCAATACGTGTCTTAAAGTAAGAAGCCAGATCTTTGAGCAATTGACGAAAATCTACCCGTTTTTCAGCAACAAAACTGATTAGCACATAAGAGCAATTTAGCGGAAAGACAATATCAACGACCTTCATTTCTAGCTGATTTTGAGCAATCAAATCAGCCACTACTCCCATACTCTTTTCAGCCTTCAAAAGATTTTCATCATATCTAGCGAAATCTTTCTCCCCTGCCAATCCTTCAACCCGATTCAAATCCGCAGGCAAACTAACCTCAGGAAAATCAGTGTTTTCCATGACAACCTGGGCTAGGCGTTTATCTTTTTTCTCCAAAACGACTACAAAGTCATCTTTGGCATAATTTTTATCAGGAACAACATATTCTACTGCTCCAGTTTCTTCAAATTTTATTCCAATGACTTCTGTCATGATAATACCATATACTCCATCGCATTTTGAAAGCTGACATTAGCTAGCCACATTTTTCGTGCCTCATAAACTAAGCCTAACCATCGTCTTGCTTGTGGATTTTGTATATCCTTCCCCAATTGATAAGTTAAAAAAGCCCAGACCATCTCTTGTTCCGACTTTTCACTACACTGGACAGCCAGTTTTGCAACATCCAAATAAAGCAGGTCCTGATTAGATAGCAGGGACTGTGTGAAACGCTCTACTGTATTAATCAGATCAAGAATCCTATTATCCTTAGCTAAGTCTAAAGCCTGAACATCATCTTTAGCAAAATCCGCCAACACTTTGGCTTGTGTCAGCAACAAGCCTTCCTTCTGCAGCAATTCTTCCAGATAAGCCCGATTCTTAGGAAAATAAAAGAGTTGAGCTCGACTTTTAATCGTCGGTAAAATACGACTATCATCAGCTGTCAAAAGAAAAATATAAATCTGACTTTGAGGTTCTTCAATAAACTTTAATAGACTATTGGTAGCATTGACATGCATCTTATCTGCATCACGAATGATAAACACCTGAGCCTGTCCCTCAAAACTCGATTGACTAAACTCTCTGGTCAACTGACGAATCGTGTCCGTCTTAATAATCTGTCCTTGTGGCTCTACTAATTTAACATCAGAAAAGTCCCCCTGTGCAATCAAGCGACAGGGACGACAATGACCACAAGGTAGACCATTCTCAGGAGTCACACAAAATCGACTCTGTGCTAGCCAAATAGCCATGTCGAGACTTCCAAAATCACCCGAAAACAAATAAGCATGACTCAAACGATTTTCCCTGATAATTTGTGAAAACTCTTCAAATAGTTTGCTTTGACTTTCAGCTAACTTCATCTTGCTCCTTATAAATAGCCTTTAATTACTTTCCAAGCGTCCTCTACAACATCTTCAAAAGCCTGTGAGGCATCGATTAGCTTGATACGTTCTGGTTCAGCCTGTGCTAAATCTAAATAACCTTGACGTACACGCTGATGCAAGTCAAGCTTCTCTAAATCCAACCGATTGACTTCACGTTCACCGCTGGCTGCAATGCGGGCCAAACCAGTCTCAGAATCCACATCAAACAATAGGGTCACATCAGGTTTATAACCATCAGTCGCATAGGCATTTAACCAGGCAATCTCATCCTGATTCAAGCCACGGCCAGTACCTTGATAAGCAACTGATGAATCAATAAAACGATCCATGATGACCATATTGCCTTTTTCAAGCTCTGGCAAAACCTTCTCAACCAGATGTTGACGGCGAGCCGCAATATAGAGTAAGAGCTCTGTCTTAGCATCCATAGCCGTATTATCTACATCCAAAATAACCTCACGGATTTGCTCTGCAATAGCTACTCCGCCTGGTTCACGTGTCGTCACGACTTTGGCTGGATAGGCTTCTCTAAGACGAGGTAAAAGCGCCTCCAAAACTGTGGTCTTTCCAGCACCATCTGGCCCTTCGATTGAGATTAATAACCCTTTTGACATGATACTTCCTTTTTTATTTTTTCACCTTCTATTTTATCAAATTTTAGCTTAAATGAACAATCTAGGACAAAAGAAAACAGAGGTTTCTAAAAACCCCTTTTTCTATCTGAATACTTCTGACCATGCCGATTGCAGGTTTCGAACCTGTGACCTACGCGTTACGAGTGCGTTGCTCTACCAACTGAGCTAAATCGGCTGACACAGTCATTCTAGCACTATGTCCTAAAAAGTCAAGTTCTGTATGATATTTAGAAAAAAGAACTTGGACGAACCAAGCTCTTTCTTTTCTTACAATGATTTGTAAAGTTGACTTGCATTTTCAACAGTGAAACCATATTCTTTAAAGATACAGTCACCAGGTGCTGAGGCACCCCAAGTATCAATAGTAAGTGTTTTACCTGCAAGACCAACGTATTTGCCCCAACCAAAGCTAGTTCCAGCTTCGATAGCCAAACGTTTTGTCACAGCTGCTGGAAGGACTTCTTCTTTATATGCGGCATCTTGTTCATCAAAGAGGTTTTGTGATGGCATTGAAACAACACGAACATGCACACCTTCAGCTTCAAGAGCAGCCTGCGTATCAAGAGCCAATTTCACTTCAGAACCAGTGGCAATGATGATACCATCAAGATCACCTTTTGCTTCTGAGATGATGTAAGCTCCTTTATTGACACCAGTTTCAGCATTTTCAGCAGTACCATCAAGGACTGGCAAGTTTTGACGCGTCAAGACTAGCATTGTTGGACGTTCAGTCTCAGCCAAGGCACGTTTCCATGCAGCATTAGTTTCATTACCATCTGCAGGACGGATAACGTTAAGGTAAGGCATTGAACGCACACTTGCCAATTGTTCGATTGGTTCGTGAGTAGGTCCATCTTCACCAACTGCTACTGAGTCGTGTGTCATTACATAAGTTACTGGCAGGTTTTGAAGAGCTGCCATACGTACTGCTGGAAGCAAGTAGTTTGAGAAGACGAAGAAGGTACCACCATAAACACGAGTACCACCATGAAGAGCAATACCATTCATCGCTGCAGCCATAGCAAACTCACGCACACCAAACCAAATATTACGTCCAGCATAGTTGTCTGCTTGGAAATCAGACTCAGCCTTAACCATAGTATTGTTAGAAGCTGAAAGGTCTGCTGAACCTCCCCAGAATGAAGGAACTTGTTCAGAAATCTGTTGGATAGCTTGTTGGCTTGATACACGGCTAGCTACTGCTGAACCCAATTCATGAGCATTCAAGTTAACGTGTACAGGTTCATTTGCAAAGGCAAACTTGTATTCAGCAGCCAATTCTGGGTAAGCAGTTTCATATTCTGCAAATTTAGTTTGCCAAGCATTTTCAGCAGCTTCACCACGGAATTTAATACCAGCTTCAAAACGACGAGCAACTTCATCTGGAACTGTAAATGCCGGTGCATCATAACCGTAAACACCTTTTGCGTGATCAATGCCATCTTGACCAATTGGAGCACCGTGGACAGCTGATGTTCCTTGCCCTTCAGCTCCATAACCAATGATTGTCTTAACTTCAATGATAGATGGTTTATCTGTCTCAGCCTTAGCTTCTTCGATGGCTTTAGCAATAGCTTCCAAATCATTACCATCTTTGACAAGAATGTGTTGCCAACCATAAGCTTCAAACTTTGCCTTAACATCTTCTGTGAAAGCCATTGAAGTTGGTCCATCAAGTGAGATATCATTTGAATCGTAAAGAAGCACCAACTTACCAAGTTTAAGGTGACCAGCAAGACTGGCAGCTTCTTGAGAAACACCTTCCATCAAACAACCATCGCCATGGAGGGCATAAGTATAATGGTCAACAATATCAAAACCAGGTTTGTTAAATTTAGCTGCCAAGTGTGCTTCAGCCATTGCCATACCTACAGCATTAGCAATCCCTTGACCAAGAGGACCTGATGTTGCTTCAACACCATCAGTATGGTTAACTTCAGGGTGACCTGGAGTCTTAGAGCCCCATTGACGGAAATTCTTCAAGTCGTCCATTGTCACATCATAGCCAGAAAGGTGCAATAGACTATAAAGCAAGGCAGAACCATGACCAGCAGAAAGAACAAAACGGTCACGGTTTGTCCAGTTACGGCTAGTCTTTGGATTGACATTCATCACATGGTTCCAAAGCACATAAGCCATTGGCGCTGCACCCATAGGAAGACCTGGGTGCCCAGAATTCGCGGCTTGAATTGCCTCGATCGAAAGCGAACGAATAGTGCTGACCGCCATTTGGTCAATTGCATCAAAAGTCATGATTCTAACTCTCCTTTTTTGGGAAAAAATGCGGAGCATACAGACTATTAGCGTCTGAGCTCTAGTTATACTATTTTAATTATAGCATATTATCTATCTCTTTGGGCAGTCCAATTCTATTTGTGAGACCCTAAACCTATAAAATACAGGACCTAAAGCGTTCGTTTTTACAAACCAATAGCATTTGTCTTATCCCAAGTAATTATTAAATCTATTCATCAAAAAACAAAAAAGCCGAGGGAAACCCCGACTTTATGTAAAATTATTTAACGAAGTCAAGCAATGCCAAGAAGCTTTCAGCTTCAAGTGATGCACCACCAACAAGAGCTCCGTCAACGTCTGGACAAGCCATGTATTCAGCAACGTTTTCAGGTTTAACTGATCCACCGTATTGAACACGTACTTTGTCAGCAACTTCTTGACCAAAGTCAGCAGCTACAACGTCACGAACAACTTTACACATTTTTTGTGCGTCGTCTTGTGAAGCTGATTTACCAGTACCGATAGCCCAGATTGGTTCGTATGCGATTACTGTTGAAGCTACTTGTTCTGCAGTCAATCCAGCAAGAGCAGCTGAAACTTGAGCACCTACGAATTCTGCTGCTTTACCAGCTTCGTAAGTTTCAAGTGATTCACCACAACAGATGATTGGAAGCATACCGTTAGCAAAGATTGCTTTTGCTTTTTTGTTGATGTCTTCATCAGTTTCGTGGAAGTAGTCACGACGTTCTGAGTGACCGATAACAACGTAGTCAGTACCGATTTCTTTCAAAACTTGTGGGCTAGTTTCACCAGTGAAGGCACCAGCATTTTCAAAGTAAGTGTTTTGTGCAGCAACTTTAAGGTTTGAACCTTTAGCAGCGGCAAGTACAGCTGTCAAGTCAACTGCAGGAGCTGCGATACCAGCTTCAACAAGATCTGATGAAGGAAGTTTTGATGCTACAGCTTCAACGAATGCTTTTGCTTCTTCTGGATTTTTGTTCATTTTCCAGTTACCAGCGATAAATGGTTTACGTGACATTTCACATACCTCTTCTTTTATTTATTTACTCGTTTATTTTATCACAAATCCCTTACTATTACTAGGATTTTAGGAAAATTCCGAAAACTCGATCTGCTTTATGTCTATTTATCACTATCAAAACTTAGCTTAAGGACCTTAAACAGTTTAAAAGTATAGAATACAAACATTTTCAAACACCAAAAAGAGCCGAGTAACCTCGACTCTCTCAATTATTGTCTGACGAATAATTGTATTGGGAACTTAATATTAATTAAGCTTCGATTTCAGATACGATACCTGAACCAACAGTACGTCCACCTTCACGGATAGAGAATGTTGTACCTTGTTCAACGGCGATTGGGTGGATCAACTCAACGTCGATAGTCACGTTATCACCAGGCATAACCATTTCAGTACCTGCAGGAAGTTCGATTGAACCTGTTACGTCAGTTGTACGGAAGTAGAACTGTGGACGGTAGTTGTTGAAGAATGGAGTGTGACGTCCACCTTCTTCTTTAGAAAGGATGTAAACTTCACCTTTGAATTTAGTGTGTGGGTTGATTGAACCAGGTGCAGCCAATACTTGACCACGTTCGATTTCATCACGTTGGATACCACGAAGAAGGACACCGACGTTATCTCCGGCAATACCTTCATCAAGTTGTTTACGGAACATTTCAACACCAGTAACAACTGCTTTTTGGATGTCTTCTTTAAGACCCACGATTTCAACTTCGTCATTGACACGAACAACACCACGGTCGATACGTCCTGAAGCAACAGTACCACGACCAGTGATTGAGAATACGTCTTCGACTGGAAGCAACAATGGTTTGTCAGTGTCACGTTCTGGTTCTGGAATGTATTCGTCAACAGTGTTCATCAAGTCCATGATGATGTCTTCGTATTTAGAATCACCTTCAAGAGCTTTAAGAGCTGAACCTTGGATAACTGGAATGTCATCACCTGGGAAATCGTATTCTGAAAGAAGGTCACGGATTTCCATTTCAACCAATTCAAGCAATTCTTCATCGTCAACCAAGTCAACTTTGTTCATGAAGACGATAAGGTGTTTAACACCAACCTGACGTGAAAGAAGGATGTGCTCACGAGTTTGTGGCATTGGTCCGTCAGTAGATGCTACTACAAGGATCGCACCGTCCATTTGAGCGGCACCAGTAATCATGTTTTTAACGTAGTCCGCGTGTCCTGGCGCATCGATGTGAGCGTAGTGACGTTTTTCAGTTTCGTACTCAACGTGTGCAGTGTTGATTGTGATACCGCGTTCACGTTCTTCTGGAGCAGCGTCGATTGAAGCGTAGTCTTTTGGTGTGTTAACTGCGCTAGGGAGACGACGAGCCAATACAGTTGTGATAGCAGCTGTCAAAGTAGTTTTACCGTGGTCAACGTGTCCGATTGTACCAATGTTAACGTGTGGTTTACTACGATCGTATTTTTCTTTTGCCATTTAGGAAAAGCCTCCAATAAAATATATTTTATAGATAGACAGTAGGCAATACAGTCTAACTTTACTCTACTATTCTATCAAAATGTCATAGAATTGCAAGTATTTTATATAGTTTTCAGTTTTTCTTTAGAGTAATTACAAATATCCCTTTCAATAATTCTATTTCTACTGCTCCTATTAGCTTTCACTATCTTCATACTACTGTCTAACACCATCTAACGAAAAAAGAAGCCGTATTAACGACTTCTTCTTAAAGGTACGATTTTTTCATCTTGATTTTCCAATTCTTGAGTCTGAGATAACTCATCCTCAATCGCTTGAACAATATTATCACGCTTTTCATTAGCAGCGATGTTCAAGACAAAGGCTATCCCAACTGAAGTCACTAAAAGAGAGTTACCTCCTTGCGAAAGGAAGGGGAAGGTAACCCCTGTTGATGGAATTAGCCCTGAGATTCCTCCGATGTTAACGAAGACCTGCATTAGCATTAAGGCACCTACACCCAATGCCATCATAGAGTTAAAAGGATTTCGTGCCTTTACTCCCACAATCATAATACGAAGAATGAGGAAAAAGAGGAGGGCCAGAATCAAGCCAGCTCCGATAAGACCTAACTCTTCAATTGCAATTGAAAACACAAAGTCTGTTGTAGCTTCTGGGAGATAACCAGTTTTTTCAATCGAATTTCCAAGTCCAAGACCGAACCAGCCCCCATTACTCATAGCATAGTAGGAATGAGATAGCTGGAGACCAGATCCAGTCAAATCCTTGAACGGATTAAAATATGCTGCGAAACGCTTGGCAACATAACCGAAGATAGGTACCTTAGCCATGGTTTGAACCCCAACCAAGGCAATTAAACCAAGGAAGGCTGATGAAATCCCTACAATGCCTGCAAATAAGGCCGTGAACCAACGGTAGCCAACACCAGAAATTGAAAACATAACTACCGTAGTCAACACAATGATAGCCGCATTACCCAAGTCAGGTTGGATAGCAACCAAACCAATCATTACAAGCAAATAAACACGCCAGTCATTAAGTTCCTTACCATTCCTAGGAATCCATCTATTCTTCGTCAAGGCTTGGTAGTCATAACGTTCTATAGCAGACTGTTTTTTTGAAAAAGTGTGTGCCAAAAACCAGACAACAATGATCTTAAGGTACTCCGCTGGTTGGAAAGACAAGGGACCAAGCACAATCCAACCATTGGCACCATTAATTTCCCTGGTGAAAAATTTGGCAATGACCAAAAGTAAAATCTCAAAGGCAATAACAACACCCAAAAGCTTATCTTTCCTAAGAAAGTTCAATTTCAGTCGGTAGATGAAAAAAATAGAGAACAAGGATACCAACCAAAAGGCTCCTTGGTTTATAACAGATGCGAAGGGATTGGCTCCCAAGGCTACTAAACGAGCACTTGTTGTTGAATACACTACTATTAAACCAACTATGGATAAGATTAAATAAGGTATTAAGATGGTGTAATCTAAAAGATGCTTCTTTTCAATTTTCATATCTTTAAAAAACTCATACTTTCTATTACGTTACTCTACATTTTCTCTTAAAATATAAAGCTAACAGCTTATATTATAACACTTTGATACCTTAAACTAAAGTAAAAGCTAAATTAACCGTTTTCAGGACTGGAAATTTGATTTTTTATCTTACCTTCAGATAGGTTTTACAATGAGCTTTCTTTGATAACTTTGCTACTTCTCATGTTTTCTTTTACGATAAATAAAAAACGGGACCAAAGTCTCGTTTTTTGTTGTCTTATTTTGTACCGACACTGATACGATTAAGTGCTCGACGGAGAGCAACCTGAGCACGTTGAACTTCATCAATACGGTCAGATTTAGTTGCTTCTTCCAAGTCACGTTCGGCACGTTGCTTGGCACGTTCGGCACGAGAAACGTCAATGTCGCGTTCACGTTCTGCTGAATCGGCAACGATAGTAATAAAATCATCTTTAACTTCGATGATACCACCATTTACGGCAATCCAATCGACGTGACTCTCGTCATCCACACGACGAACCTTGAGTTCATCCACTTCAAGTGGCGCAATCAAGTTAATATGGCCTGGCAAGATACCAATTTGACCATCTTTAGTAACCGCGTGGATAAAGCTGGCATGGTGGTCATATTTCAGACCATCCGGAGTTACCACTTGTACGGTCATTTGTGCCATATCTTCACCTCATTAGTAGCCCATAGCTTTAGCTTTAGCTACTACATCCTCAATTGGACCTACGCTACGGAAGGCATCTTCTGGAAGATTGTCATATTTACCTTCAAGGATTTCTTTAAAGCTACGAACGGTTTCAGCAACTGGAACATAAGAACCTGGTTGACCTGTAAACTGTTCAGCAACGTTAAAGTTTTGTGACAAGAAGAATTGGATACGACGAGCACGTCCAACCAATGTTTTTTCTTCGTCTGACAATTCATCCATACCAAGGATAGCGATAATATCTTGCAATTCACGGTAACGTTGAAGCACACGTTGAACTTCAGTCGCAACAGCATAGTGTTCTTCACCAACAATTTCAGGTGAAAGGGCACGTGAGCTTGATGCCAATGGGTCAACGGCTGGGTAAATACCCATTTGTGTCAACTTACGTTCAAGGTTGGTTGTTGAATCCAAGTGAGCAAATGCTGTAGCTGGCGCTGGGTCAGTATAGTCATCGGCTGGAACGTAGATGGCTTGGATTGATGTAACAGAACCTTTTTTAGTTGATGTGATACGTTCTTGCAATTGACCCATTTCAGTAGCAAGTGTAGGTTGGTAACCAACGGCTGATGGCATACGACCAAGAAGGGCAGAAACCTCAGAACCCGCTTGAGTGAAACGGAAGATGTTATCGATGAAGAGAAGCACGTCTTGACCTTCGACATCACGGAAGTATTCCGCAATTGTCAAACCAGTAAGAGCAACACGCATACGTGCTCCAGGTGGTTCGTTCATTTGACCGAAGACCATGGCTGTTTTCTCAATAACGCCAGATTCTTTCATTTCCCAGTAAAGGTCATTACCTTCACGTGTACGTTCACCAACACCTGTAAACACGGAAATACCACCGTGCTCTTGGGCAATGTTGTGAATCAACTCTTGAATAAGAACGGTTTTACCAACACCGGCACCACCAAAGAGTCCGACTTTACCACCTTTAAGGTAAGGGGCAAGCAAGTCGATAACTTTAATCCCTGTTTCAAGGATTTCAGTAGATGTTGACAATTCATCGAAAGTTGGTGCTTTTTTGTGAATTGGTTCACGCTCTGCATCTTCTGCAAAAGGTGCTTCCAAGTCAATGGTATCACCAAGAACGTTAAAGACACGTCCAAGGGTATCTTTACCAACAGGAACGCTGATTGGACGACCAGTGTCCAGAACTTCTAGTCCACGAGTCAATCCATCAGTAGATTCCATGGCAATGGTACGAACCACACCTTCTCCAAGTTCAAGAGCTACTTCGAGCACGATACGTTTAGACTTTTGTTCATCAGTATAAACGACCAATGCATTGTTAATCTCAGGGAGTTTATCACCAGCTGCAAACGCTACGTCTACAACAGGACCAACAACCTGAGCAATTTTGCCTGAGCTCATTGTTTTCTCCTTATGATAGTTTTTTGGATGACAATCATCCCTTTTTCATGTGTGTCTAATTAAGACAAATCTCTGCTATTCAAGTGCACTTGCACCACCAACAATTTCAGTAATTTCCTGAGTGATGGCAGCTTGACGCGCACGGTTATATTGGATTGTCAAATCGTTAATCACATTCTTAGCATTATCAGTGGCTGTCTGCATTGCAGTCATACCCGCTGCGTGCTCAGCTGTTTTGGCATCTACGATAGCACCGTAGATAAGACTCTCCGCATATTGTGGTAAGAGTTGATCCAAAATAGTGTCACGATCTGGTTCCAATTCAAACTTGGTCAACACATGACCTTCTGATTCATTGGGATCCAAATCAGCGATAGGAAGCATTTGTTCCACACGAACTTCGCTAGACAAACTGTTAACATGGTGGTTATAGCACACATAGAGTTCATCAAAAAGTTCATTTTGATACATTCCTACAGCTTTAGAAATGATTTTTCCGACTTGTTCAAAACTAGGTTGATCTTCAAGGCCACGAAGTTCAAAAGCAACATTCATGTTACGAGCCTTGAAGAAATCTGAACCTGTTCCACCAATAGAAATGATAGCATATTCATCTTCAGAATCATGGTCACGTTTAATCATGTCCAACACAGCTTTAAGAATTGTTGAATTATAACCTCCAACGAGTCCTTTATCTGAAGTAATGACAATGTAACCTGTCTTACGAACTGGGCGTGCATCCAACATTGGATTTGACGAACCATTAATCAATTCTGAATGTAGAAGATCTGTTGTGATCTGTCTAATTTTTGAGGCATAGATTTGGAAATCTTTAGCAGCTTGCTCAGAACGTGTCAATTTTGAGGCAGAAACCATTTGCATGGCTCCTGTGATTTGACTCGTTTTCTTAGTTGAAGCAATTTTTGCTTGGATTTCTCTTAGAGAGCCTGCCATATGCTGTCCTCCCTATTTCTATTTGTATTCTGACTGATCTTTGAAAGCTTGGATAGCTTCATTAAGTACAGATTCCTCAGGAAGATCCTTAGTTGTACGAATAGTTTCAAAGATATCCTCATGGTGACTATCAAAGTAGTCATAGAGTGCTTCTTCAAAATCCAAGATTTGATCAACCGGAACACTATCCAAGAAACCGTGTGTCAAAGCGTAAAGGATAACAACTTGTTTCTCAACTGGAAGTGGTTTATGAAGCGGTTGTTTCAAAACTTCGATTGTACGACGACCACGGTTCAATTTCGCTTGAGTCGCAGCATCCAAATCTGAACCAAATTGCGTAAAGGCTTCAAGTTCACGATATGAAGCCAAGTCAAGACGAAGTGTACCAGCAACCTTCTTCATCGCTTTAATTTGCGCTGATCCACCTACACGTGATACGGAAGAACCCGCATCAATGGCTGGACGAATACCTGAGTTAAACAAGTTTTCTTGCAAGAAGATTTGTCCATCTGTGATTGAGATAACGTTTGTTGCGATATAAGCTGAGATATCTCCGGCTTGCGTTTGGATGATTGGCAAGGCAGTAATTGAACCACCACCAAGATCATCTGAAACTTTAGCTGAACGTTCCAAAAGACGTGAGTGGAGATAGAAGACATCCCCTGGGTAGGCTTCACGACCTGGTGGACGACGGAGAAGCAATGAAAGTTCACGATAGGCCACGGCTTGTTTAGACAAATCATCATAAACAATCAAGACGTGTTTTCCGTTATACATGAACTCTTCAGCCATTGCAACACCAGCGTAAGGCGCGATGTAAAGCAATGGTGATGGTTGTGATGCTGAGGCAGTCACAACGATTGTGTAATCAAGAGCACCATGTTTACGAAGCGTTTCTACTTGTGTACGAACTGTTGATTCTTTTTGACCAATAGCCACATAGATACAGATCATATCTTGACCTTTTTGGTTCAAGATCGCATCAATGGCTACTGAAGTTTTACCAGTTTGGCGGTCTCCGATGACCAACTCACGTTGACCACGTCCAATTGGAACCAAGGCATCAATCGCCTTAAGACCAGTTTGCAATGGCTCAGAAACTGATTTACGTTGCATAACACCTGGAGCAGGTGTTTCAACTGGACGGAAACCTGTTGTTTCGATGTCACCAAGACCATCAACTGGTTGCCCAAGTGGGTTTACTACACGACCAATAAGGGCTTCACCAACTGGAACTTCCATGATTTTTCCAGTACGTTTAACAATATCGCCTTCACGAATTGCTACGAAATCCCCCAAGATAATGATACCGACATCATTAGTTTCAAGGTTTTGGGCCATACCATAGGCACCATTTTCAAATTCGAGCAACTCACCACTCATGGCATTATCAAGACCACGAGCACGTGCGATACCGTCACCGATATAGGTAACGACACCAGTTTCAGTGACGTCAAAGTTTGGCTGGAAGTTTTCAATTTGCTTTTTAATTAAAGCGCTAATTTCTTGTGCGTTAATTGCCAAAAGTCACACCACTTTCTATTTCAAATTCGTTTTAAAGGTTTGCAATTGACTGCGAATTGACGTGTCAACAACCTTATTTTTTGCTTTGATGACGAATCCTCCGATGAGGTCCTCATCAATTTTTTCTACTAAACGACGTGTCTTAATCTCAAATTTTTGTGAAACAATCGCCAAAAGTCGGGCTTTTTGTTCCTCAGACAAGGGACTTGCTGATGTCACTGTAACATCGTAAGTATTGTCTTCTTGATCAAAGAGCTCAAGGACCAATTTCAACACATCATAGAGAATGTTGGCACGGTCATTGAGTAAGATTACCTCAAGAAAATTGTTCATATACACTGAACAAGACTCTTGAAACAAGCTCAAACTTTCTTTTTTAGCTTCACTTGTCACATTTTCCTGCGACAAGAAGTTTTTTAGATTTGTTTCAGCAAAAACTGTTAGGATTTGCCTTACTTCTTCTTGGATTGTTGACACGGCGTCTTGTTCAAAAGCGACTTCTACCAGGCTTCTGGCATACTGCTCAACAAGAGCTTGTGTTTTCTTATCCATTAAGCATCTCCTAATTGATCAAGATAGCTATCAATCAAGTCAGATTGCGCTTTAGCATCAAGGTTTTGTTTCATAACTTTTTCCGCCAAGAGGACAGTTAAGTCTGCAACTTCACCTTTAACGCCAGCAAGTGCTTCCACACGGCTTTGGGCGATGTCTTGATTTGCTTTTTCTTTCAAGCGTTTAGCTTCATCATGTGCTTCTGCAATGATTTTAGATTCTTGAGTTTTACCAGTTTCCTTGGCCCCATCAATAATTTGAGCTGCTTCAGTGCGAGCACCTGCCAACTCATCTTGACGTTTTTGTGCCAAGCTTTCTGCTTCTTGACGAGCATTTTCAGCACTATCAATATCTGTGGCAATTTTCTTTTCACGAGCAGCAAAGATTCCTGTAATTTGATCCCATGCGAATTTACGGATGAGGTAATACAAGAGAAAAACTGAGCCGAGTGTGATAATGATATTACCAAGTGTCGTACTATTAATCAGTAATGACATTTCATTTCTCCCTTTCTTAATTATTCTTCGTTGACTTTATCACCAATATAGTTTGAACTTAGGATAATAAAGACATAGGCTTGGATAAAGCCGATAAAGGCTGAAAAGGCAACCCAGACAAGGTTCAAAGCAAAGGATACAGGTGCTGCAAAAGCAGACCAGGTCACCAATTGAAGAATCAAGCCAGTAAGTACCTCACCAGAATAAATGTTACCAAACAAACGCAAGGCCAATGAAGCAAGGTTGGTTAATTGTTCCAAAATGTTCATTGGGAGCATAGCTGGGTATGGTGAAAGGTAGCCCTTTAGATAGCCTTTAAACCCTTTTTTACGGATCCCCTCAATATGACTAATGAGGGTAATAATCAAAGAAAGAGTGATAGTAACACCGAAGTTCGATGTTGGAGAAGTCCAAAAATTGTAATGCTCACTTTTTACAGATACAAGCAAACCTAAGTTGTTCGCTGTAAAAACAAAGGTGAAAATTACAAACAAGAGCAAACTATAATTCTTCGTGAATTTCCCAAGATTTTGAGAAATGGTACTGTTCACAAACTCATAGATGAACTCAAGCACATTTTGTTTTCCCTTTGGTTTAATGGTCATCTTACGACTTGACCAAAAAACTACTCCAAAAACGATAATTACTGTCAAGAGAGACATGGCAAGGACAGTCAAGTCAAAATCAATCCCAAATAATGAGACGGTTGGATTACTTGTAGTTTCCACTGCTCATCCCTCCTTCATCTTTTATTTGTCTATTAGACAATGTAGCTAAGGGCAAACAATACGAAGAAGGTACCTTCGATAAAGGCAACACCAGTAAACATCAATGTTTGAAGTTTGCTAAACATCTCAGGTTGGCGAGCCGCAGCTTTAGCGATATTGGCAACGAGGATACCCTCACCAAGAGATACACCCATAACGGCCAAACCGAGGGCTAAGATAGTTAGATTCATAGTAGAATTCTCCTTTTTAATTATTTTTACCCTGCTATTTTAGTCCTATTTTCCACGAAAGTCAATGAATTGACGGTTTTTTAGACGTTTTCACTGACTTTGCCTAACGTTTTCATTTTACTTACACAAGCGTTTACTTTTAATGAAAAACTTTCTGCTTATTTCATAAAAACGGCTCTATAATTTCTGTAGTGGGTAAAACCACTGTAGAGATTATGGAGCTTTTTCAATGTACACAAAAAGTCCCATAAGAACTATA
>NZ_JALT01000023.1:0-2071 GCF_000525585.1 Streptococcus sp. ACS2 | reverse complement strand
GAAACACCAGTGGTCACCTCTGAAGGGGCTTCAACAGAAACTATTTCTGAAAAACCAAGCTCTGAAGTCACAAGTACAGCTAGTTCGGAAGCATCTAATTCTGAAACTACACATTCTGAGGTAAGTGCAACGACTAGTGAAAGTGTTACAGCTGAGAATTCGTCACCAACAACTAGTGATACTGATACCCCTAATTCTCAAGTTCCCTCTGCTGAAAAGAATATCACGGGTGGTCAATGGTATAGTGATGAACAAGGCAATTGGCATTACAAAAAAGATGACAAGGATCTGACAGGTCCAAACCTAATTGATGGACAGCATGTCTATTTTGACAAGGATGGTAAACAGGTCAAAGGAAACTTTGCCCAAGATGGACATTATTATGATGGTGAACTTGGACATCTAACAACTGAATCTTTTGTTACTACTGGCGATAACCACTGGTATTATGTAGATAAGACAGGTGAAAAAGTGACTGGCCTTCAAGAAATTGGAGACAAAACTTACCACTTTAATGACAAGGGGCTTCAAACAAAAGGGCAAAGAGTGGTTGTTGATGGAAAAGGATATTATTTCCATCCTGAAAATGGCGAACTTTGGAATAATAAGATTGCCCTCTACCATAGTACTCGCTACATTAACGGAACCAGCGACGACATTTATTACTACTATGACAATGACGGTAATATTTACACTGGCCCTAAAACCATCGACGGTAAAGAGTACTACTTCCAACCAGACATGGTCTATTATTCTAAATTCAAGAATCCTGATGGTACTGAAAGTTATTACAATGAACAGGGACAAAAAGTCTATAATGGCTGGGGTAAAATCAGATACATGTACCTGAGAGGATACCTCTGGACACCTTCTGTTTATGCTGATGAAAATGGACATGTTGTCCATGGATTCAAGCGAATTAATGGACAACTCTACTATTTTGATGAATCTGGTTCACTAAGAGATGATGTCCCTGGCAGCCCAAACCCACTGTTCCAAGTTGATGGAAACTGGTACTATGCTCAGTTTTCTAAATACATTAACGGCGTAAGAGGTGCTATCCTCACCAATGCTTTCACTTTTATTGCTGTAGATGATAGATACCCAACATCAATTGCAGATGAAAATGGTAAATTGACTCCAGTTACAGCCAAAAATAGTTATGTTACTGCTGGAGGTAAATGGTACTATGTTGATAAATCTAGTTATCCTTTAAAGGGCGAACAAGTGATAGATTATGTCAATGTCTACTTCCGTGATGACTATTCTCAAGTTAAAGGTGACTTTGCGCCAAACGGCCATTATTATGATAAAGATAGTGGAGCCCTCGTTACCAACCGTTATGTCGAAAAAGATGGCAAGTGGTACTATGTCAATGATAAGGGCGATAAATTAATTGGTGCTCAAACTATAGATGGTGTAGAAGTCTATTTTGATAAAGACGGTGTCCAAGCCAAAGGTATTTTTGCCAATGCTGATCATTTTTATGACAAAGACACAGGTGCTGCTGTCCGAGACCAAATCGTCGAAGTCGATGGCAAACGCTATTATGTTGGTCAAGATGGTAGAAAAGTTTACTCAGGAACACATATTGTTCATGGTGAAGAAGTGAATCTTATCGTTGGAGATGGTCATCAAGGCTTCGGAGAATTCACATACTACGCAGATAGTGGAGACTATATCGGATTTGATGGTAAAAAGGTTACAAAAGCTGGTTTCGTTAAAACCAAAGATAATCACTGGTATTATTTAGACGGTAAGGGAAACAAATTAGTCTCCGTTCAAGTTATCGATGGCGAACTCTACTACTTTGGACTTCCTACTCGTAAATACTACTACGGAATGCAAAGTAGAGGTGAGCTCATCTATGCGTATTACAGTGATACTATCCCTAACAGCAGCCACATCTACTATCTGGATGAAGCAACAGGCGCTGCTCTTAAAAATCAGTACCATGAATGGGAAGGTAGTTGGTATTACTTTGGTCCAAACTGGTACGCCTTGACCGGTGAACAAACCATTGACAATGTCCCAGTCTACTTCCACAGTAACGGTAAACAAGCCAAAGGTG